>JBKQTH010000443.1:0-21892 GCA_052143275.1 Ktedonobacterales bacterium
ACTCATGCCTGCCGCTGCTTCTCGCAAGTTGCTCTAGTGAACACTTTCACTGCATGTGGATACGTATACAGTGAATGCTAAACCGCTGGTCTCGACATAAGTTGCGCAGCCTCACCGTGCGCCTCTCGAACGCCCTCAGGTCATTCCGCTGGTGGGTGTTAGCGCGTTGTCTTAGCGGGGCAGCGCGAGTAAGTCTGGCTCTGCCCACTGAGTGCGTGCGACGGGGGTTCCCATTGTCTCGCGCCGCCAGTGGCGGCAGGGAAGTTCCTTATCAAGGAGCTGCGGGCATACGTTGAGGAAGTGCTCAAAGTCTTTAATGTCAGGATGCTTCTCGATATGGAAGCTGACGATGCGCACCCAGAACTGGGTGAGTGTCTCGTTGTACTTATCGTCATGCCCATGGCGGTGAGCAAAGCGCTTGATACCTGTAGTGATGGTGTCAATGGCAGCCGCTTCACCCTGTTGGTGGATGAGAGACCAGGCCAGGCGCAGGTGGTCTCGATGATGGAACGAGGTGTTGGGCAGAGCACCACTCAGAAACGCGTGGACAAAGTCATCATCATTCATCGGAGTTCCTCTTCGAGGATGGTAATCACCCGCTGGACCGTGGCAACGCTCTCAGCGCTCGTGCGAGCGAGGACGCGGCGTTCTAGATCGTGCACACCAGCATTTACTCGGTCTGCAACCGGCCTTCCCGTATCCGTCAATTGGACGAGCACTTCGCGCCGCGAGGTGGGATGTGGCTCGCGACGCGCCCACCCACGGCTCTCGAGACGATCGAGGAGGCTGGTGAGTGTGGAGCGTTTGTGACCGAAGCTGTGATGCAACTCATTAATTGAGCACGGCGCGTGCTCGGCCAAGAAGGCGAGTACATGGGCCTCCGCCTGAGTAAGGCGCAGGTCTTCAAAGGAGCGTTCAGTCCACAGTGCCACCGCGTGGGCGGCCCGCTCAATCGTGGACACAAGGAGCGGAGCAGGATGTTTATTCATACGTACGCGTATTATACGATATCGTATTAATTGTGTCAAGGCGGAGTGACCTGAAGCCCGAATTAGTGTCCGGCGGATGTCCGGCAATCTCTCTGGTCACCTTTTCACGGCTGCCCATAGAGCCGACGCCTGCGAAGGTATTGCCCGGACGGCGTAAAGTGGTTGGCGGTCTGAAGGTACGCCTCTTCATCGGCCTGTAGCAGGAGCTTGTGCATCAGGACTTCATCACTGCGAGGCAATGACGCCGTGGGCTGCAAGCAGAGGAGCAGCGTCACTCGGCCGTGCTCGAGCATACGTACCATGCCACCTGCCGCCGGAATACGGTACCTACGCTCTACTCGGCTTACGCTCTGAACCTCAAGGTAACCCTGGGTGGCGAGTTGCTGCTGCTCCTCATCGGTAAGGTGCGTGAGCAACAGCTCCCGTGCCGCTGCCTCCGCTTCGGTCTCGGCTCTGTACGCGCGAGTCCATCCTCGCAGCAAGGGTGCGACAATCTGCCGAACTCGTAGCCTAAGCGGTTCCCACTGGTCTGGCGGCGGGCGGCGGTGACCGAGAACGCATTCCGTATCTGGTGAGTACAGAGCATCGTCCAACGCGGCAAGGAGATCCTCAGCTCTTACGGGCTTCGGTAGGAAGCCGCGAGCACCAGAGAAGGCATACCGAACATCCGCCGATATAATCATGACTTTCGGCTCTACCGGCCACATCACCTGCGGCAGTAAGAAAAGTCCATCGCTGTCTGGCAGGTCGGGATCCATCACGATGACATCCGGCTGGAGGTCCACCGCCAGCTCGAAAGCCTGTGACCCGGTCGTGGCCACCCCCACGAGCTGGGCGCCACGATAACTGCACAGCGATTGCTGCACCACCGAGACGGTCTCGGGGTCCGAGTCGACGAGAAGCAGGTGTATGACTGGATCTAGTCCCACATTTGTCATGTTGGCAAGGGCCATTATGCTCGTTTGCTGTAATTTCCGTTGACATCATAGTACATGATCTTCAGTTGCCATGCAAAGAAGTATGCTGGGATGTCCGAGTTCGCCAGGTTTCGACTCCCGTTTTCCAGTGAGGAGAGGAAACACAAGCCGATAGACTGTGGGTATGAATACGATCTATCCGCGCGATCGCTCCGAGTGCAGGACCACCTGGACTTCAGGAGAATGCTGAAGTGTTTGATAGACGACGCAGTAGCGCTCCGTCAAGCGAATCAACGTAGCCAGTTGCTCGTCAGAGGCATCAGTATCCAAGTCGAAATTCAGCTGGATACGCTGGAACCCCACTGGCACCTCCTTGGAGATACCCAGCGTACCACGAAAATCCAAAATACCTTCCGCTCGTACGGTTCCATCGCGTAGTTCGATTCCGATGGCTGTGGCGACGGCTGACAGAGTGACTCCAGCGCAAGCCACCAATGCCTCCAACAGCATGTCGCCCGAGCAGACATTCAAACCGCTGCCGCCCGTCGCTGGGTGCAAGCCGGCCTCGGCAAGTGCTTTCCCAGTCTGTAGCTTGCAGGTGATACCCTGTCCAATCTTGCCCTGTGCCCTGAGAGTGATAAGCGCGGCTTCGGGCTGTTCTCGATACTTCTCTTTGAGAGGAGCCTGTACGGCGCGTAATTCTTCGGCTTGCATCGCTGTTCCCCTTTTGCAACACGGTAGTAGAAAGTGCGGGCTGTTTCGCAGAGCGGAACACAGCCACAGCTCTTTCCTCAGTCTACTATATCCACACTCGGAGCCAGTCACAGGATGACGGACAAGGTGCGACCAGTCGCAGCGAGATACATTGGGACGGATTGGTAGCGACCGTGCGCCTTCCCACCCACACTGTGCGAACCGGCCAAGGCTGAATCTGGTCAATCGGCGACAGCAAGCGCGGCCGCCCTACGAACTTGGGCCGCCGCGCTTGCTTCTCTCTCTAATCTCGGACCTGACACTCCCGTCCGCAACGATCAGGCTGTGGGCTTGATATTTTGGTTCATGCGGAAGAGGTTGGCAGGATCAAACTTCTTCTTGATCTGCGCCAGCCGGTCATAACTGCTGCCGTACGTTGCTCGTACGCGTTCTTCACCCTCGTCGCTCATCATGAAATTGACGTAGCCACCAGGCATGGAATAGGGATGCAATGCGTCATAGTAGGCGCGCACCCAGGCCTTGTTCTTCTCCGTGTTGGCCACGTCGGGATCCATGGCGTAAATATTGTAGGTAAAATGCGCGTCGCGATAGCCCCATGCCGTGTCGTCCGCACTGATCGTGCTGGCGAAGCCATCCACCGGATAGAGGTGCATACCGGATGAGATGGTGGGCACTTTTGCTCCATGCTTCACATGCACGTCAATGGCCTTATCGGTCAGCGCGTCCACGAAGTCTGACTTCCAGTAATCGTAGTTTCCCTTGGGCACCAGCGCGTCCAAACCACTGTTTACCGCCGGCAGCGGCGTTGGTGCCACCAGATCCTGTGCAGGTGGCCCAAACGTCCGCAGCGGCGCCAGTGCCTTTTCACCGGCCGCCAGGTCGCCGACATAGCAGGCCGAGATCAGGCACATATTTTTGAGATGGAGCTCCTCGTTGATAAAGGGTGCCGGTGGAATGAGATGAAAGGCAAAATAGGCATTGACCTCATTGGGGGCTGTACGCATAAACTTCCGGTAGTTGCGCATGGCATCGCGAGCGATCTCAAGGGGGTAGATGATAAAACCCGCCAGTACCGTAGCGGCCGGTCGGAGGCGGAACTCAAAGGACGTCACCACCCCAAAGTTCCCGGTTCCCCCACGTAACGCCCAGAAGAGATCCGGGTTCTTCTTCGCGCTGGCCCGAATCAGCTGGCCATCCGCCGTCACCACATCGGCTGAGAGCAGGGTGTCGCACGAGAGGCCGTAGGTGCGCGTCAGGTTGCCAATGCCTCCACCCAGGGTCAGACCGGCAATGCCCGTCGTGGAGATGATTCCGCCCGGCACGGCGAACCCAAAGGGATGGGTCGCATGATCCAGGTCGCCCCAGGTGACGCCACCCTCCGCCCGCACGACCCGTCGCGCGGGGTCAACGTGAATGCCCTTCATTGCCGAGAGGTCAATGACCACGCCATCGTCATTGACGGCAAAGCCCGCAACATTGTGCCCAGCCCCACGGATGGAGACCGGTAGGTGCTGCTCGCGCGCGAAATTGACCGTGCTCATGACGTCGGCGACATCAACGCACCGGACGATCACGGCGGGGTGCCGGTCAATCATCGCGTTATAGACCTTGCGCGCCTCATCATAGGTTGGGTCGCCTGGTTGCAGCACCTCGCCGCGCACGACGCTCGTGAGTGCATTGGCTACTGCAACGGTGTCGGTGATGCCAGTTTGGATAGCCATCGAAAGTCCTCCCTTGTTGGCACTGTGGGTCAGAGTAGCTCGGCAGTGAGCGCCTCTGCTTTCATGGCTCCGCCACTCTCGACGGAGCGGTACGTCACGGAACGATTTATCGCTTCAGCCATGGCGGCCGCAATGATCTCACTGGTCGCCGTCGCGTAGTCCTTACAGCGGCGGCCGCCCTTCGCGCCAATCGAGTCAGGGTTACTTCTTCTTAGTGCTCGCTACTATATCACACCATGAGTAACTTCTGCAGTAGAGTATCGCTCACCTACGCAGCGTGCTTGGGTTCGGTCTCCTCCGGCTGCCGGGTTGTGGTGCCGTTACTCTGCGCCTCCACCCATTCGTCCCAGGTGAGGTGAGCCTTGGGCAGTCTGGTAGCCGGTAGCGGCCAGATCAACCGCGCCACTGTCTTATTGTCGAGATACATGATCGAATACTGTGCCGAGCGCTGCTGCACTGGAACCATCTGGGCAGATGCCACAGCTACTCCATACTGCAAACCGGCGCCAGTGTCCGCCTGCCTGGAAACCCATTCAGCCCAGGTGAGACTGGCATTGGAAAGCTTCGTTGCCGGCAGAGGCCAGACGAACTGAGCTGGTGTGCTGATGTCAACGGTTGTGTCGAGAGTCGGGTCAAGTGCCATATGCATGTCGAGACTCCTCCTGCTGTTTTTTTGCTCTGTCATATGTTGTGGTCTCGCGCCTCACTTGGAGGAAGTTAGGTTCCTCGGATTACATACGTTTTCACCGTTCGAGTGCAAGGATAGCATCGGCGGCGTTAGTACACCGTATGCAAAAGCTAGATGTAGAGGCATTTTCTGGATGGATGGTGACACTCACCGTTAGCCAAACGTTATCGCAAATCCACTGCAGCGAGAGAGGAGGCTACAGGTGCGCAAGGAGTAGCTGAGCAGCTCGCAGGTCCGGCGTCTCAAATCCTTCAGTGAACCACGAGTACACGTCGTGCAGGCGATCTCTCGCGTCGTCTTCGCGCCCCTGCGTACCCCACCACCGCGCCAGGCTTATCGTTGCCCGGAGTTCTAGCGATTTCGCCTGCTGTGATTGAGCGATCGAGATTGCTTGGAGCATGGCCGCATCGACGTCACTGACCTTCGCACCTTGCGCGAGCAGCAACTCGCCCCGCAGTCGGTGTAACTCCGCGTCCCACCAGCGCTCATTGTGCTCGCGCGCTTCAGCAAGAGCCTCGTCGACGCAGGCGAGTCCCTCCTCGATATGCCCGGCCTCCCTGCAGACCTCCGCGAGTAGCGAGAGGTAATACGGCAGACGCAATCGGGCGCTCGAGGTTGTGAATTCGGCGATCGAGCTACGCAAACGCCCGATGCGGTCCTCATCGGGCTGGTGCAATGCCAGCGCATAATTGACAAGAATGGTGGCCCAGGCGAGATAGTAGGGTGCTTGGTACTTAGTCGCTAGCGCCAGTGCTTCCTCGGCGTGCGCTCGTGCAACCGCCTTGTCGGCGCATAACTGCTGCAGCATGGCTAGATACGCTGAGACGAGTGCCTGATTGAAAGGCTGTGCCAGATCATCCGCCAGCCTAACCGCCTCCAGTCCCCTATCTTGCGCCTGCTGCGGATAGCCTAGGCACCACAACGCATGTGACTGCCATGCCACCGCGTGCGCTACATAGTTCATTCCCTGCGACTCTTGAAAATAGAGGAGTTTATCAGGACCGCGCGCCGAGATGATCTCCGCAAATTGCGCGTTGGCCAGAGCGATCTTCCCCTCATGCAGAACGGCCCCAGCCAATATCCATCCGGTGAAGGGTGGAAGCGCGGTGCCGGGAGAACGTTGATACAGAGCCTGCAACTGGTCTGAAATCGTATGTACGCGTTCAAACTTGGCCTGTACCACATAGACAGCCTGCAAGCCATAGAGTGATTGCGCCCTCTGGGTGTCGTCACCGACGGTATCGCAGAGCGCCAGCGCGCGGTTCAGCGCGCGTAGCAGTTCCGGCGCTGTCCAGCCTTTGGTCACCCGGTAGATAGGTGTCAAGGCAAGTTGCAGGCCGAGTTCCTGTTTGTCGCGCCTCGGGCCCTCGGGTAGAGTCTCCAGCAACTCCAGACTCCGCGAGAGCAGGCTAATAGCATCCTCGTTGGCATACAGCCGCTGCGCTACAGCTGCCGCACGCTGATAATATAGGAGCGCCTGCTCGATCATGCCCGCGCGCTCGAAATGCGACGCGATCTGACCGCTGACCTGGTCGAGGTCCTCAGCATGCAGGGATTCAAGAGTGTGCGCCACGTGGCTATGCAATATGCGGCGCTGGGGCGCGCTGACCTCGGCATAGGCCACCTCGCGGAGCTTATCATGCGTGAAGTCATAGCTGTCTGTGCCCTGCTCCCGCAGGATTCGTTTGTGCCAGAGCTCGTCCAGCGCACGTACGGCGCTCTCGGCGTCGGCATTGCCGGAGGCCGTTAAGAGGTCGAGCGTGAATTCACGGCCTATGACAGCAGCGCGTTCCGCAAACTCGCGAGCCGAGGCCGAGAGCTGGTGGAGGCGACCGGCGAGCACCGCATGCACACGTGGTGGGAGGGTCTGGGCCTTTTCGGAAGAGTCATCTCTATGAGGACGAGCAGCCTCTGGCGGACCACCTGCTAGCTCTCGTCCCAGTCCCGCCCGCACCATTTCGACGACGAAGAGGGGATAGCCCGCAGTCTCCCGATACATGTGCATGGCCGAATCTAAACCGAACTCACGCCGTGCCACCTGGGATGCTAGCCTGGCGGTCTCTGCTTCATCCAACGGCTGTAGTGTCATCTCCGTCACGTTCACAGTGTTGCGCAGATGCAGCATGAGCGTGCGCAGCGGATGGGATGGCGGCAGTTCTTCCTCGCGAGCACACCCAACGACCAGCAGTGGCGCTGTGGAATCGAAGCGCAACAAAAAATGCAACCATTCCAGCGTTTCCTGATCGCACCATTGCAAGTCATCGATCAAGAGCAGTCGTGGCTGTGGTGTGACGAGTATGGCGCGCGCCAGGGCCTCAAAGAAACGCTGTCGCTGGCCATACTCGGTCCGCGACTCATACTGTGGTACATCCGGCTGCTCGGCTAAGAGTTCTGGTAGGATACGCGCGACTTCGCTCAGCCACACCTTGTCGAGTTGTCTGAGAGGCGCGCGCAGGCCGGCGCTCCTCAGCCACTCGGTCACCGGTGCGAGTGAGAGCTGGCCCTCAGCAGCATATGAGCGCGTCTTCGCGGTGACGGCACCTTGCTGGCTGGCCCAGAGGAGGAATTCCTCGACCAGCCGTGTTTTGCCAATGCCGGCTTCCCCGGTCACGAGAACGAAGCGCGGCTCGCCACTACTCGCGGCGTGCCAGACCTTGTGCAGCAACTCCCACTCCTGCTTACGTCCGATGAGGGTTGAGGTAGCTGGGAGCAGTGTTGGTTGCGCTCTGGCTGGAGTGACCGGCGTCTCGTGCTGCATGAGGCGCTCGTAGGCTTCTCGAGTGGCTGGATCGGGGTCGACACCGAGTTCACGTTGCAAGGTGGTGACACAGGTGTGGTAGACGTGCAATGCGCTGGCGCGATCGTTGTTGAGGGCGTAGAGACGCATCAGACGGCGAGAGAGGTCTTCGGAGAGCGGGTCGAGCCTGATCAAGCGCTGGGCATACCGGATGGCAGTGACGTAGTCGCCCTGTTCTTCAAAAAGGCGAAGTAGACCTTCAAGGACCTGCACGTGGTGCTGTCGGAGCCGATCCCTCTCGGGTAAGATCCACTCATCATAGCAGCCAGGAAGTAATTCACCCCGATAAAGGTTGTCCGCTTGCTCGAGCGCGATTTGTCGGGCGGGCTGATCATTGTGTCGTTCGGACGCGTCTGCGAGCGTAAGTGCCTGTTCGAACTCAGCGACATCGAGGCGACATGACGCGACGGGGTGCCAGTGAAGCATGTGTGTATCGGCAGAGAGGAATTGGTCCACAGCCGGAAGTGCCTGGCGCAATTGGTGGAGCAGCTGGCGCAAGTTATTGCGAGCCTGGGTCTCGGTGGCGTCGGGCCAGAAGAGGAAGGCAAGATGCTGGCGCTGTTGCGGAACATCGCGATGCAACACGAGATAGGTGAGCAACGAGCGCAGGCGAGTGGTGTTGAGGGTAGTCACTTGCTGGTCGTTGTAGAACAGACTGAAATCGCCAAGCAACCGGAGGTGTAGGACTGGCATCGTCATGATCGGCTACCTTTCTCCTCTTCAGGCTGAAGCGCTGGCAGAGAAGGCAGAGTGATCAGCTCTGGCAACACGGGTATAATATCACGAAAATACTTGAAGCCAGTCTCGCGCCGCGAGCCATGCGGCCTGGCATCGGATGCGGTCTTCGGTCGACCTGCCAAGGCATGGCACGCCGAAGATGTGGTATCAAGCCAACCAAGTCTAAGAAACATTGGGACAAAATGCGTTACGACGAGGCAACATAGAGCATGCAGAGACCTTCGCCTTCGTTGTCCAGCACCAGATCGCCAATGCTGCTGTTGAAATACGTGTACGGTGGGGCACTGTTGTATGAACTTGCATCAGGCGGAAGGAAGGCCGCACATGAGTCGAAGGTCTGGGTGCTGCTCGATGATGATGGTCCCAGGACGGTGATTTGAGTGGCCTGTCCCTTGGTCATATCTACGCCAATGAGGATTGTCTGTTGCTTATCGCCCCAGAAATCGTCCGTTGCTGCCAGGCTCTGTTGGAGAGTAGGCTGCCCATAGGTCGCGATGAAGTCCGCCAGAGGCGCTCCCAACTGGGGTGGTTCGCCAGGTGTAGCGGTGGCCGTAGGCACCCTGGTTTGCGCCGAAGTAGGGACTGGTGATCCTTCGGTAGCGCGGGTTGCCGTGGGTGTGTTGTTGCCAACGATTGCACCGCTCGTGGTCTTGCTGCCAACGTTCGCGTTGATCCCACCCACCTGTGTTCCGCTGACCAGGAGTGCTCCAAAGCAAACGAGGAGAACAATGACTCCCGCAATAGCCAGCACAACGACTTTTGACCCTATGCCTCGAGACCAGAACTGCCGCAACACTCTCATAAATCGCCCAGCTCCTCGCTTTGACTTATCAAATCTTGCTCACTATCAACAGCCTGACCGATGTCGCCGAGCCAGAGCAGCGCCGCACTGACCGCGGAACTGTCGAGGAATTGCCGCAGTAGACGGATAATCAGGTGGCGCCGCTCTGGCAGAGCCCGGCAAATGATAAATATGATCACAGTGTAGAACTCGCCAGGGGCTGCGGCCGTCACTTTATCTGCGGAATTCCGGCAGTAACCGCGCGCGAGGACATCAGCGGTACGCGAACTCGTCGGCGGCAAAGATCCTCATCGGTTTCCAGATGTAGCTGCACTGGCGAGTGTAGACGTGCGAGACCGGCGAGGCGGAGGCGGCGTCAAATGGCGTCTCCATGAAATATGCGCTAAAATACTCGCGCAGGTCGAGCCGGTGGAGAAGCCAGTCGCCGCGCTCGATCTCCAGGTCGTAGATCAGCCGGCGGTCGGGTTCATAGGCGTAGGCATGGAAGAGCTGAACCAACGTCTCCTTCTCATCGGCAAGGCTGGTGAATCCTTCAGTGGGCGCCAGTTCCGCCGCGGAGCCGAGGTCACGCGCGTGGGCGACGAGGTCGCCCCCTTTATCCTTGGTCTCCACGCTGATGAGAAGGTCCTCACCGCGAGCGAACAGCTCGATCGCACCAGTATGGAAATAGTGAAA
Organism: Ktedonobacterales bacterium; assembly: GCA_052143275.1. Lineage (GTDB taxonomy): Bacteria > Chloroflexota > Ktedonobacteria > Ktedonobacterales > JADMIN01 > JAJPKE01. Next base: position 10,042 of record JBKQTH010000443.1, read on the forward strand.
ACGGAACTCGCTCAGCCGGTTGCCGAAGTAGCTCATGACTGGGTCGTTGCTATCCGAGCGCAGGAAGAAGACGCCTGGCAGCACCTGCCCGTTGCGATGATACAGGCGTACAACCGCCCGGTACACGATCTGATAGTAGTTCGTGCCCAGGAACTCTGGCACGTTGCCGGGACGCATCCCACGCATGTTGCCCACGACGATTGAGATATAGCTGCGGCCATTCCGGATGTAGGCATGGACAGGTGGGGGTAAGAGCGAAGCCAGGCGCTCCGGAGCGACCGAGAACGTCAGCAGCAGAAGATCCTGGAAGACAGTCTGCATCGTGAGAGGCAGACGGTGTGCAGATGTCTGACTCACAGGCGTTTTCCTAGATGCGTCGCCTGTGTCGCCCGGAAATAAACTCCCATAGAGATGAGTATAATTGCCCATGAACCACCAAAGATGAGGAATTGCGCACCGCGTACAAGGCTCATCGCCACCATTACCGCAAGAAAGAGCACGGAGTAGATGAGGAAGAAGCGATGCGTCACCATGGCCATAATCGAGAACGCAAACGCCGCGAGTAATGCCAATACCGGGGCGGTGAAGAAGATCGGCAGGCCAGCGAGCTGGTTGAAGAGCGCGACAACTCCGCCACAGAGAATGAAGCTTGTCCAGATCCACCAGATGTACAGCTCGGTTGCAGTTCGCTGACCGCCTGCGCCGCGGTGGATGAAGAAGATAATCGGCGCTATCAGAGCTACGTGCGCACCCCACAGCGCGACGAACACCACCGTGCGAGTCTCTCCGTGCCAGAGCAGCCATTGGGTGATAGATGCCGTCAGCAAGATCTGGCCGCCCAGGACGATCCAGATGAGCCACCACCGCTCCGACACTATGCGCCCGCGCAGGTCTCCGCCCAGTTCGGCCACGAGGGCAAAGATACGCTCCGCGTCGCCGCGCTGCATAGGTTCCATTGGATCAGGCACCTCCAACCAAATCGCCGGTTTGCTATGTGCTGGGATCGTATCTCTGGCTACACCCCTATATCTTCGTTCCAAAGTTCAGGATGCTCAGCAATGAACTCCCGCATCAGCTGAATGCATTCCTCATTGTGCTGGATCTCTAGTTTGACTCCGCGAGACTGCAGGTAGACTTCAGGGCCCTGGAAGGTCTCGTTCTCCCCGATGACAACCTTGGGAATCTTGTACAGCAGCGCGGTACCACTGCACATATCACACGGTGAAAGGGTCGAGTACAGGGTTGCGCGACGGTAATCGCTTGCCTTGAGCCGGCCGGCATTTTCCAGACAGTCCATCTCGGCGTGAAGTATGGCACTTCCTTGCTGTATGCGTCGATTATGTCCGCGCCCAGCGATCTTTCCATCGATGACGAGAACCGAGCCGATGGGGATGCCGCCCTCGTCTCTGCCTTTTCTGGCCTCCTGGAGCGCCGCTGCCATGAATTCGTCCAACGTGCTTCCCTCCTGAGCTACCCAGTGTGGCTGCTCGACTTTCTGGAGTATCAAGCCAGCCGGAGTGCAGTATAGCATAGAGCTACGGCAGAGGTTGCCCTACGAGGAGAACGGTCCGGCGCGCTCCAGATCACACGTGCATTCCCTGGCACGCCTGTCATAGCATCCGATCAGGTATGTCTCTCGTCTCTCTGGCTCATACCGTATAATTGAGCTATGTCGACACCCATTCTTGCCGCCAAGCTCTACCTCCCGCCCCCGCGGCCGCACCTGGTCCGGCGCCCCCGCCTGCTCGAGCGGCTGAACCAGGGCCTGTCCCGCAAACTAACCTTCCTCTCAGCCCCCGCCGGTTTTGGCAAAACTACCCTGCTCAGCGACTGGCTCGCCGGTTACCCGCGACCGGCTGCCTGGCTCTCGCTGGACGAGAGGGATACTGATCCCGTCCGCTTTCTGACCTACCTCGTCGCGGCCCTGCAGACGATTGATGCGCCGGTGGGAGCGGGGGTGGTGGGGGCGCTTCACTCCCTGCAGCCTCCGCCACTTGACACGCTTTTGGAGGCCCTGCTCAATGACATCGCCGCCATGCCGGAACCGTTCCTCCTGGTCCTTGACGACTACCACAGGGGTGCCGCCGAGTCGATTGACCAGGTCCTCACCTTTCTGCTCACGCATCTGCCGCCTCAGATGCATCTGGTAGTTGCCACCCGTGAGGATCCACAGCTCCCCCTGCCTCGGTTCCGGGTACGGGACCAAGTGACCGAACTGCGCGCCGCCGACTTGCGGTTTACCGCCTCCGAAGCGGCCGAATTTCTCACCCAGGTCATGGGCCTCACCCTCTCAGCAGAAGATGTGGCCGCCTTAGAAACTCGCACCGAAGGCTGGATTGCCGGGCTGCAGTTGGCCGCGCTATCCCTGCAGGGCCAGCACGACCCCACCAGCTTTATCACCTCGTTCACCGGCAGTCACCGCTTTGTGCTGGACTACCTGGCGGAAGAAGTCCTGCGCCAGCAGTCCGAAAGCGTTCAGGCATTCCTGCTGCGCAGCTCGATCCTCGACCGCCTCTGTGGCCCTTTATGTGACGCCGTTCTGCTTGACCCATCGGCTTCCGGGCAAGCCACTCTGGAGTATCTTGAGCGTGCCAACTTGTTCCTCGTCCCACTAGACGACGAGCGGCGGTGGTACCGCTATCACCACCTGTTTGGGGAGTTGCTGCGGCAGCGTCTGCAGCAAAGCGCTACCTCCTCTTCAGGAGATGTGGCAACCCAGGTGAACGAAATGCACATCCGTGCCAGCCGCTGGTATGAGGACCACGGCCTGGAGCTTGACGCGTTTCAGCATGCAGTTGCTGCCCACGATGTGGAGAGCGCTGAGCGGCTGATTGCCGGACAGGGCATTCCCCGGCACTTTCGGGGCGCAGTGACCACTATACTGGACTGGCTGGAGTCGCTGCCGACGGCTGTGCTGAATGCCCGGCCTTCGTTGTGGATGCGGTATGCCTCGTTGTTGCTGGTTAATGGCCACACGACCGGCGTTGAGGAGAAGCTACAAGCTGCAGAAGCCGCCCTGCAATATGCTGAGCTAAATGACGCGACTCGAAATCTTGTCGGACAAATTGCCGCTGCGCGGGCGACGCTCGCTCTCACTCAGTATCAGGTCGACGCCATGCTTGCTCAGTCGCGCCGCGCGCTGGAGTATCTGCACCCCGACAGTCTGAGTTTGCGCTCGAATGCCTTCTGGACAATGGGGTTTGCCTACCTCCTCCAGGGTGACCGCGCCGCAGCCCGCGAGGCCTTGACTTCAGCCATCTCGCTCGGCCAGGCATCCGGAGACATCTTCACCACCATCTTGGCGACCATTGGCCTCGGCAACATACAGGAGGTAGACAACCAGCTCTATCTCGCGGCCGAGACCTACCAGCGCGTCCTGCAATTGGCCGGTGATCAGCCGCTTCAGATCATCTATGAAGCGTATCTTGGTCTGGCCCGGATCTGCTACGAATGGAACGACCTGGATGCCGCCGAGCGGCATGGGCAACAGAGCCTCCACCTGGCCCGGCAGTATGAGAGCGTGATTGACCGATTCATTGTCTGTGAGGTATTTCTTGCCCGCCTGAAACTGGCCCAGCGAGATGTAGCCGGCGCGGCAGCTCTGCTCGCGCAGGCGGAGCAGTCCGCACGCCAGCATAACTTTGTGTACCGCCTGCCGGAGGTTGCGGCCGCCCAAGTGCTCACGTTGCTGCACCAGGGCAACCTTGCTGGCGCCGCGCATGTCGCACAGACGCATGACCTACCACTCAGCCGGATCCGGGTCAACCTGGCCCAAGGGAACCCTACCGCAGCGCTGGCGTTGCTCGAGCCCTGGCTCCGGCAGGTGGAGGCCAAAGGGTGGGCAGACGCGCGGCTGCAGGCGCTGGTGCTGCAGGCGCTGGCTCTGCAGGCACTGGGCAACCATGACTTGGCGGTGCTGCGGCTCGGTGACGCCCTTTCACTGGCAGAACCGGGCGGCTTCCTCCGCACCTTTGTCGACGAAGGTCGCCCGATGGCGCACCTCTTGTGCGATGCCGCTACTCGTGGGATTATGCCAAACTATATTAGGACGCTGCTGGCGGCCTGTGAAGTTGAGGAGCAGGCGAGCGGAGACGCGTCTTCACCGCACTCTGCTCAATCCTTGATCGAGCCGTTGAGCCGACGCGAGGTAGAAGTCCTCCAGCTCATCGCGGAAGGCTGCTCCAATAAGGAGATCGCTGGGCGGCTGTTCCTCGCCTTGAGTACGGTGAAGGGGCACAATCTGAAAATCTTTGGCAAACTCCAGGTCCAACGGCGCACCGAAGCGGTCGCACGCGCCCGGGAGTTGGGCCTGCTGTGAACATCTTCCCTCATCGGTAAACCAGAAAACAATACCTCGAACACTACTTTGGTATCTATTGCGGAGTACCGCATTCCAGGCATACTCCCTGATGTATCGAGCACGTGGCGCGAGCAGACGGTTCTGAGCAGCCACAACAGGGACAGGGTTATGTCAAACGAAAGCAACTCAGAAACTGATCCAGATCAACCTATGGTCTATCAGATCAGAATCAAAGGCCACCTGGGTCCTCACTGGTCAGAATGGTTTCTAGGCCTGGCCGTCACGCTGGAAGACACCGGCGAGACTCTGCTCACCGGCCCGCTGGCGGATCAGGCCGCGTTACATGGAGTGCTCAGAAAAGTACAGGATCTCGGTATGCTATTGATTTCGGTCATTCGCGTACAACCGGGCCAGACAGATGCAGCAGATATCCACGAGTAATTGGCGGCAAGCTCCGCCAGGACCGCCGTTCCAACTCAGAGGTCAAGTCAACCATCAAACCCGTCTCGCGTTATACCAGGTGCTCAAACCAGTCAACAAGAACGTGGCTATTGATTAAGGGCGTCAACGTCGAACGGTGGGAAAAACCTGCTCGTGCTGCCGCATGAAGTGCCCGTGCCGGAGGGAGAGGGTTCTCTCGTCGCGGCCACGGCGCACAACATCCTGGTGAACGAGCAGGTTTTTCGGCCTCGCTAACATTATGGAGTAGCTGCCGGTCGAGTAGCCGCTAGTCGCCCTCACCCAACTCGTTCTGTGCCGGTGTTCCAGTCAACTCCTCCCACGCCTGGCTGGTATCCTGCCGGAGGACCTCAGCCATATCGGCATCCTTCAGGTTGGCGCCGAAGAGTAGCGCACCGGCCAGGAGCGCACCGGTCAGATCGGCCCGGTGCAGATCGGCTCCGCTCATGTCTGCGCCACGGAAGTTCACTTGACAGAGTCGACTATAGCTGAGATCGGCACCCCTAAGGACGGCGGCTTGCAGATTGGCTCCGGTGAGATCGGCATGCCGCAAGTTGGCAGCCACAAGAGTTGAACCGTCCAGCGCAGCGCCGTGTAGATCGGCCCGGGTAAGCCGTGCTTCCACGAGGCTGGCCAAGCTGAGGCGAGCGTGGCCGAGGTCAGCCTGGTTGAGCCTAGCGGCATCCAGACAGCAATCCTCCAGGTTGGCCGCGCCAAAGCTGGCATTGCGGCAGTCGGCGCCCTTTAGATTAGCTCGATGGAGATCGGCATGCCGGGCATCGACTCTCTCGAGATCTGCCATCAACAGATCCGACTCGACCAGCCGTGCCCCGCGCATGTCTGCTCCTGCCAGGCAAGCGTCTCTGAGATTGGCCTGTGTCAGGTTTGCCTCTGCCAGGTCGGCACCGACTATATCCGCACTGCGCAGATTGGCGAATGCAAGGCTTACCTTGGGCATGTGGGCATCTCGAAGTGTGGCCCCTTCAAGGTCGGCATTGGCGAGGTTGGCCCCTTCGAGCTTAGCTCCCGCCAAATTTATTTCCGGTAGGTGCGCGTGACTTAGGTCGGCTCCGGAAAGGCGCCACGCACGAAAGTCTCGCTGCCCCTCGGCATAGAGTTGCAACAATGTAGCAGTCGTCGACATATCCATTCGACTCACCCCCTGGTATTGGCTCTGGCTCGGTCTGCGAACCGGTACCCTCCAGTGTAACCACAAAAGGAGCACAGTCCAATCACAGTGTCCGCAGGGATGTCACGTGCCGGTCACAATCCGGTGAGGGCAAAACTCGTGAGAACCGTGTGACACGGAGAGGCCGGGTTGTGATCGTCATGTGTGCGCATCACGAGCAGAATGGAGCAGACCAGCGTAGGCCAACAGCCGCTGGAACCATGATTATCCGTAAGCAAGCGGCCGAGGCGAGAAAGAAGGTATGTGACAATGACGACGAGCAATGCGAGAACTAGCGGCCATACGGCATTTCGCATCCTCGTGCCCTTGGACGGTTCCGAGCTTGCGGCGCGCGCCTTACCGGCCGCCGAGCAACTCGCTACCCAACTGGGCGCGGACCTCGAACTGGTCCAGGTGTTGCCATTCGAAGTCTTGCCATATGTGGCTACCGCTAGCTACATACCTGGCGAAATCTACGAGCAAGTAGCCGACGAGCAGCAGCGTTCGGCGCGCGAAGTCCTGGAGCGTGCCGCTGCTAGTGCCCTGCAATACGGAGTTGAACACGTCGACATCCATGTCGAGCGTGGAGAGACGGCGGCAACCCTCATCGAGATGAGTTCGAGTCTGCATGTGGGGCTGATAGTAATGACAACCCACGGACGCACCGGCTTTAGCCGCTTTGCTCTAGGTAGTGTTGCCGATCGGGTGGTACGTGGCGGCGTCGTGCCGGTGTTGCTGATCCGGTCTTTCCCAGCCGACGAGGGCAATGTGGATCTGCGGCGTGTCGTAGTGCCTCTGGATGGCTCCACTCTGGCCGAAAAAGCTCTGGATGTAACTGTGGAGCTGGCGGGATCGGCTGTGAGAGAGATTACTCTGCTACGCGCCGTCGATAGCCGTGATGGCAGCGGAGCGCTACAGCAAGCAGGTGCCTATCTCGAATCGGTGCGCGACCGTCTAGTGGGACTCCTTAACGGTCGTGACTGCCGCGTTATCAGCCATGTGCAAGTTGGACGCGCGGCCGAATCTATCGTCGACTCTACCCGGTCCGGCGGCAAAGTGGTCATTATGGCGACCCACGGCGAGGGTGGCATCGGACGCTGGACTCTGGGCAGCACCGCTGATCGGGTTCTGCGTGACGGCTTGACGCCTTTGCTGCTGGTGCATCCTCCGCGCGGGTGACCACCAGTTTCGCTGATTCTCGTGCGGCGATGCCGTGATCGGGCAGGCAATGATCAGACAGGTTCTCTGAGGTAGCGGATAAACCAGTCGCCGGCTAGGCGTGCTACCTGATCGAGTGCGCCGGGCTCCTCAAACAGGTGAGTTGCGCCAGCTATGATCTGCAGCTGTTTCTCTGCCCGCAGTTGCGCCAGCGCTAGCCGATTGAGAGCGAGGACTTCTTGATCACGGCTGCCGACAATGAGGAGTGTGGGAGCGGAGACTCGAGTGAGCGCGGAGCCAGCTAGATCGGGGCGCCCGCCACGCGAGACCAGCGCGAAGACCTCCTGTGGACGCTCCGCTGCCGCCACCAGAGCCGCCGCCGCACCGGTGCTGGCGCCAAAATACCCAAGCTTGAGCCGGCTGGTCTCGTCCCGCTCGCTCAGCCAGTCAGTTGCCCCTACCAGGCGCTCCGCCAGAAGCTCGATATTGAAGCGCAGCTGGGTGGTCCGGATATCCACTTCCTCCTCTTCGGCGGTAAGCAGATCCATTAGCAGAGTAGCAAACCCATCCCGACTCAGCGCCCGGGCTACAGAGCGGTTGCGTGGGCTATTCCGGCTACTCCCGCTGCCGTGCGCGAACAGTATGACGCCGTCCGCGCCGTGAGGCTGGAGGAACACACCGGTAAGCGTGACCTGACCCGCAGAAACCTGGACCAGCTGCTCTGTTGCCGGAATATCTTCTTGCGACTGATTTTCCATACAGACACCTACCTTTTGCCGGCTGCGCACCGGCTCCTGATGCCGGTCGGTCGATTCCCCACGTCTGGGCTACTCTTGGCGCAAAGTAGAGAGTGAGCCATTGGCTAGGATCTGCCGGATTGCGGTGGTGAGGAGATCGGCAACCGAGACAACCTCGAGACGCCTCCACCCCCGAGCCCGCGGCGCCAGCGTATCAGTAACTAGGACTTTGCGCACCGACTTGTCGCTCAGCCTGGCCTCCGCGCCGGAAACGAAGAGTCCATGCGTAGCGGCAATGGTAATGTCGGGTCGAGCACCGGCCGCAAGTAACGCCTCGATTGCACCGGAAAGCGTTCCGCCGGTCGCGATTATGTCGTCGACGAGGAGACAGGCGCGATCCTGCACATCACCCACTACATGAGTGACCTCAGTTTCTCGGCCACTCATGCGCCGCTTATACAGCACAGCAACCGAAGTATCAAGTCGCCGGGCGTATTCAGTAGCCATAGGGACGCGACCGCCGTCAGGCGATACCACCACGACCCCCGGAGGGAGCTCAGCAGCGACTCGAGCCGAGAGTTCGGGCGCTGCGGTGAGGTCGTCCATGGGTACATGAAAGAAACCTTCCAGCTGGTCGGTATGTGCATCCACGGTCAGCACGTGGTCGATGCCCGCCACCTGGATCAGCTCTGCCACCAAGCTGGCGGTGATAGCTTCGCGCCGACCTCGACGTTTGTCGGCGCGCGCATAGCCGAAGTAGGGTACCACAGCGGTGATCCGGCTGGCGGCAGCCCGGCGACAGGCGTCGGCGAAGATCAACAGTTCCATAAGATGCTCATCAACCGGTGGCGAGGTCGGCTGAACGATAAAGACATGATGCCCGCGTATCGATTCATCGAGGCGCAGCATCGCCTCACCGTCGGGGAAACGTCCACAGCTGCACCGGCCAAGCGGTACGCCTAGCCGTGCGGCAATTGAGTGGGCCAGTTCCGGATGAGCGCTACCCGCAAAGATGGTAAATGGGGTTGATTCAGACAGAGGTCGCATATTCTCATCGCCTTTGGACAGGTACTTGGCCGCGCCATAAACGCGATACCGGCAAGAATCACTCCACGCATTGTAGCCGGGCGCATCCTGGTATGGTGTCACGATTTACACATCAAAATCTCATGTTGGTCTGCGAGAATACTGGAGTGATAATAATACGTGGATGGAGATAAAATGGAACTAAGGAAGATATGAGCGTACGTGCTAAGATCATCCTCCTCAGCGTCCTGGTAGGAATCGCCCTCGTGGCTACCGTATTTGCCGCAGTGACTACCTGCCAGGCGTACGGGAGCCTACACCACGACGCTCTGCTGGTGCAGGCAGCAGATGTACCGGCGATTCGCTCTTGGATGACTCTCCACTACATTGCGCGCATATATCATGTGCCACAGGACTACCTGTACCAACGGCTGGGCGTCAGCAATATGCCGTCTCTCCGTCACGCCACTCTGTATGATCTGGCCGGGAGCGAGCATCGGCCCGTGCAGCAGGTGATCAGCAGCGTCCAGCGGGCAGTGGACAGCTATCGCCAGCAGAATGAAGGGTGGCGCCGATGAGTGTGTGGCTTCCCGAAATACTCATGTGGATGGAAGCTTATGGGTATCTGGCGGTGTGGGCAGCCCTCTTCATCGCGGCTGCGGGGGCGCCGCTTCCCATTGGCCTGGCTCTTCTGGCCGCAGGCGCCTTCACCGCGGTTGGCGATTTCAACCCCATTCTGCTGGCACTGGTAGCCATCTCCGGCTCGGTCGCCGGAGATCAGGTCGGCTACGGGATCGGGCGCTGGTGGGGACGCCGGCTGCTCCTCTGGCTCAAGCACTCGCCACACTTTCACCGTCTCTCCGCGCGTGCCATTGCGCCAGCTGAGGCGTATTTTGCTCGTCATGGCGGTTGGGCTGTCTTCCTGACCCGCTTTCTTGTCTCTGGCCTGGGAGGAGCCACCAATCTCCTGGCGGGCGCCACCCGTTACCGTTATCTGCGCTTTCTCCTCGCCGACATCACTGGGGAAGCTCTCGGCGCGATTATTCCGCTCAGCCTGGGCTACATCTTTGGAGCGAGTTGGGAGGCGGCCGGCGATGTCCTCAATGCGGCTACTCTGTTCGCGCTGGCGGCAGTAATCCTGCTCGTCCTGTCAGTGTCCCTCGCGAGAACGATACGGCGCATCCCTCGGCGCCAAGTGACCAGAAAGGTGGCCCATTCTTCGAGGCAACCGGACTGGCAAGGCACTGAGAGGATCCCCGTTCTGCTGGGACACGCGTCGACCCAACTCTCAGTGCGGGTATTGCGTGAAGCCGGAAGTCTGAGCGAGCGCCAGACAGCTGGATGAACGGGCCAGACAGCTTTAGATCTGCGCGTGTCAGCAAGTTAGATTCTCTGACTATAATCAGAGAATGAGTGGTCACCAATTGGACACGCCTGGAGGATTTCATGGAGATGCCACTGGTGGAACAGGTCCGGAGTTTTAACCGCACGATGACAGAGCGCGTTGGCGCGTTAAACGACCACTTCCTGGGTCGAAACCATCCTCTTGGCGAAGCGCGGCTGCTCTGGGAGATCGGGGCTACGGGAGCTTCGGTCAGGGAACTCCGAAGCCGGCTTGGGCTCGATTCTGGATATGTGAGCCGTCTCCTGCGCTCGCTCGAGGGGCAGGGCTTGGTTGTGGTTGGCAGGAGTGAGCGAGATGGACGACTGCGGCAGGTCCAGCTCACCGAAGCTGGCTTGCGTGAGCGCGCCGAGCTCGATCACCGTGCCGATGCATTTGCCCGTTCGCTGCTGGAGCCGCTGGGCGACACCCAGCGCGTGAAGCTCGTGGCGGCGATGGCCGAGGTCGAGCGGTTGCTAGTCGCCGGAGCGGTGAAGATCCGCGTCGCCGATCCTATGGGATTGGATGCCAGATGGTGCATCGAGCAGTACTTCACTGAACTGGGCAAGCGCTTCGAGGCTGGTTTCGATCCCACTCTCGGCATTTCGGCGCATCCACACGAGCTGACGCCCCCGAATGGGCTTATACTGGTTGCCTATCTGCGAGAGGAGCCGGTCGGGTGTGGTGCCCTCAAGTTTCACGAGCAGGCTCCGGCAGAGCTCAAGCGCATGTGGATCGCTCCACGGGCGCGTGGTCTGGGGCTGGGAAGGCGTCTCCTGGAGGCGCTGGAGCAACACGCCAGGGAAGCGGGGGTCGCGGTCCTTCACCTGGAAACGAACCGTACGCTCATTGAAGCGATTGAACTGTATCGCCGCTGCGGATATCAGGAGGTAGAGGCCTTCAATGATGAGCCCTACGCCCACCACTGGTTCGAAAAGCGCCTCTGAATATGGTGGCTGTCGGTCACGCGTAGTCACTGCATCATGATTGCGTTACGGCTCGGGCACCGGCGCCACCGGCCCCAGCGGGAGCCGGCTCGGGAACAACTGCCCCGCCACGGTCCCCAGCGAGTTCAACGAGCTGGTCAACAGGAAACTCGCCGAGCAGTTGCCGTCTCCGCGCGCTAGCGCTCCCTGGCACACGGAGTTGTTCACGCTGTAGATCAGCGTGAACGCCGTCTCATCGTTCGCGGCGCCGGTCACCTGACATGACAGTTCTCCCTGGAATACACTTGGATCGGTGGGCTGCGGCAGCTCAGCGAACTCACAACGTAGCACCGCCGGCGGCGACGATTTCGTGCCCAAACTCTGGCTGCCAGAGCCGCATGCTCCGAGCGCCAGCATCGTCCCAGCCAGCAGAAGCGTCGCCGCGCCGGCGCGTGATATCAGTCGCAGAGTCTTCATTTCTACCTGCCTCCCCCGTGGGCCGGTTCATCCACAGCACCGTCAGCCGGTCTAGAGCAATAGACGCACGCTTTCCTCCTTCAGTTCCCCCAAAGGGCGCCCAGAGTTGTGAGGGTTAGTTCTTCCCAGCCACTTGACAAGCAAGGACCAGATAATTATACTCTGTTGTGAGCGATTACGGAATCGCTTACGGACGGGCTTCCGGAATCGCTCACAACA
>JBKQTH010000444.1:0-40057 GCA_052143275.1 Ktedonobacterales bacterium
CTTAATACGCTGGCTATCGTGTTCTTCCCACATTTTGCGTACAGCTTCTAATTCTGTTGTAATCGCTTCTAGTTTCACGAGGAGGATGTCTTGCATCGCCTTCTTTCCTCCCACCGTTGCGACGCCATCAACTAAATCCGCCTGTTACAGTTCCAGGCTTTCCAGTTGTTCTTTCAAATATTGAGGAGATGGCGCTTCGCCTAGTGAACTGATAACAAAATCCTCAACTAAAGCCGGTTCTTCAGACAGCTTTCTGGTAAGGGCGTACCATACCTGCTCATCCAATAACTTGGTTGGGATATGGACATGACACGATACTTTTGCAAGGTTGTGATTGTGAGATGCACACCGATAGTAGTGAAATCCTGAAAAAGAGGGCTGTTCAATGCATCGTTTGCCACATTCACCACAGAAAACACGGCCATGAAGTAAACTGATTGGATGTTTCTTGTACGGGTTTCCTGGCATTCGCCGCCTGTTCTTTTCGGCGAGATGAGCGAGAGCTTCTGAAATGAGGGCAGGGGCAGCGGTTAGAGGAACAGCAACTGGTTCGTCACTTCGAGTGATTTTCTTCCCAATCTTTTGCGCACCAGTTCTCCTATCTATGACGGTTCCTCGAATAACTCTATAGCGCATGACCTTGGGTTTTCCCCAATAATACGAGTTCCCCAAGATGACTCTAACACCCGAGTCTGTCCAACTTGGGCGTCCATAAGGCGATGGTATACCTTCCTTTGTCAGAATACGCGCGATAGTGCGAACCGGCGTTGCCGCTGAGGCCATCTCAAAAATTCGCCTGACTATGGGTGCTGTTATTGGGTCTTCAATATATGCTGTCCTATCTTTGTTATATCGGTATCCATATGCGGGATAGGGATTACCTGTGAGTTTTCCTGATTCTGCTCTTCGTTGGCGACCAGCGCGGGAACGCTTTGCAATCGCATCACGCTCTTTTTGTGCAAGAAATCCAGTAATATAGCTCAGCAGCCTGCCTTCTGTGGTGTCGTTAAAGTTTTCATGGACAGATTCAAGGCGTGCCCCAACTTGTTCAGCTTCAAAAAGAATGACTGCCTGATGGGTCATATCGCGCGATAGACGGTCAAACTTCCAGACAACTAGAACATCTGCCTGGCGGCGCTTAATCATGTCACGGACATAGCTTAATTTGCTCCGCTCATTCAAGTCGACTCCAGTATGAATTTCTTGTACTACGTCGAGTACCTCATAACCCTTAGATCGACAGTATTCTCGCCCATCTATTTCTTGTGTCTCAAGGCTTGTCCCTACATCGCGCTGTAGCCCTCCGTAGTCGAGTTGCATAGCGCTCAGCCCGCCGTGCATCGCATACCCAGTCCACAGGAGGCACCACATTACCTCGGCGGGCGCGTGGCCAGGGCGCGGCGAGAAAAGAGGTGGGTGAAAATGTGGGTGAAAGTGTGGGTGTAAATGTGGGTAGTGCCTGGTCGCGTGGACCACTGCAGGCTAGACTACCGGTAGTGCATAACCCTTCGATCGTAGGCAATCCAAGCCTGATTAGAGAGGAGATTCGGCGCTACACGTTCGAATGACCTGGCTCCCGCAATCGTCGCGAGCACGATAGTCATCAGTACATCCCGATCGTTCTCTGGTCCTTTCCAGGCTGGAGCTTGTAGTGTAAGGCTCGAATAAAAGCGATGGAGCCAGGATCACGAAACATCGAGGCGCATTTTTGGAGTAGAAGAGGAGATCTGTCGTGGCAACATTTCCAACCATTACACAAGTTGGTGGTCCGAAAACGTGGGTAAACTCTGGCGGTCGCATCACCAACCACGAGGCCTTCGCATTCACCCTGCAGTCCGCGCCTCCCGACGTCGGCGCGCTCATCTCCAATGTTACGGTGTTCCTGAACACAGTGTTTGCTGCCGATACGACAAGCTATGAGATTACCTTAAGGCCAGTGGACCAGAACCTCAATCCGTCGGGCGCTACGATAACCGGAAACTTCGAAAGTAACGGGGTATAGGAGGAAACGATGAAAGTCAATGTCGTCAAAGACCAGGATGGAAAGGTCGTCGCCACGTTCGAGAATGCCAATGCCAATGGCCCCTCAACAAGACCTGTGCTGGAGCCCGGACACACGGTGCATGAGGTCGAGGCCGAAGAAGATTACATGGCGGACATCAAAGCATTTTACGAGCGCCATAGCGAGCGTCGCAGCCGTTAACGTCGATCTTTCGTGACCTTGGCATGGTGGGGTGAGGCAATGGCCTGAGCCTGTTAGTCGGTGTCAATCACCGGTGCGAAAGTCCCACCCGTCGCCAGCAATCCTGCTCAACTATCATCGCGATACCGTCTGTCGACGGTATCGCGGCGGACAGCCTTCAAGCGGAATGCAGACCACGAACTTGGACGGACGCCTGCACCGCGACCGATCCGCCAGACGCGCGACATCCTGTTCACGGTAGAGGGTCGCCTGTGGTCGGCTTGGAACTGGGGAGACGGTTCGGAAGGCGGCGAGCACGCCGTCGGCGGTTCGCTCTGGGGCGAGCAACCCCTGCTGGATCTCCCGGTGCGTTGCCGAGCCCACGCCATCAGGCTCAAAATGGAAATCGCCGGCTCATAGCTCAATGAGCCACGTGACACGGCCTCAGCAGGTCGGCACGCACCGCGACCGGAGAAATACGATGACTACTATCCAACAAGATGCTGTATCAGATAACTGGCAGAAAGCTACGGCACCGAGTTATCACATGTTGACCTTGGCCAGCGTTTCGATATCGCACGAATGAGAATAGCGCTGCTTGTACGGCAGCCGAACGGCCGCAAGTTTGCCAGCCGCTCGAAAGCCACACCGTTCAGACCAGCCCTGAGGGCTATGTGCTTTCTTTATAACAACAAGGCAGCAGGCCGACGCTTGCAGCTTGACACCGACGACCGCAGCATCGGTCGCTTCAACGTTTTGCAAGGGTTGAAAAGCATTCATAAAAGGAGAATGGTAATGTCCGCAAAACCACCACAGAATCCCTCGATTCACCTCTCACCCGATCAGATCCCGGAGGTGAAGCAGCCAATGATAGTGATGAAACTTGGCGAAGCGGTCGTAGCTTCTGAGGAATTACTTCAAGGTATTGTCCGTGCAGTAGCGCCAGATGCGGAGCTTAAGGAATTGGGGAATACGGGAGCACGGGCTGCTTATGATGGTCGTCGACTTGTAGCGTTTGTTCATCCTAAGACTGGCGAGTCGAGCGTGTTCCCAGCGCTTGAAAAGCTCAAATCAGGTAAGGGGCTTGGAGAGCGAGCCACCGCAATTTCGGCCCGTATAGTCCGTGACGCTTCGTTGTTTCCATATGACGGGACGCAGGTTACTGCTCTTGCTCCAATAACCCTCATGGGATCGAGGCACGCTCGAGAGGGTGAGCAGGCTGAGCCTGCGGAGTATCTGGCCTTCGTGCGCTTGGAGCGTCAGGTTAACGGCTTCCCAGTGTTCGGTCCTGGCACGAAAGCTATGATTGCTGTTGCTGCCGACGATTCGATCCAGGCCTTTACCCACCGCTGGCGGCGGGCTATCTCCACTGAAGAAACGATCATACCCTACTCACGCGAGCAGATCGTCAAGTCGATACTTGCACAACTTGCCCTCATCGCGAAGAGCGCGGACGTGACTGTAGACGAGGTGACGGTTGGCTATTATGACGCCGAAGAGAACTTTTTGCAGCCCGTCTATCGTTTCCAGGCGACGATTGCATCATTGAATCGCGATCTCCATGCAGCGAATCGCCGAATCCTCGGCTATGTATCAATTGGAGAGTCGCGAGAGCCGCTACCAGTCCTTGGTGTCCCGCAAGGAGCACTACCAGACGAACCTCGTAGACACGACGAGCGTAGCGCGGTAACCGGCCCGCGCACGCCGAACGATCCCACAGTCGGTCGCTACGTTGTGCGCAATGATAGTGGAGACTGGGTGACTAGTGCCAACAATTTCTTCGCCAACCTGCAACTTGGTGCTGCTTTCGGTATCCCGCTCTCCTTCACTAACAGCCAGTATTACTGGGCCGAGCCGTTCGAGTTCGTATCCGACAAGGACAGCTTTGTGAACAGCGTCAATATTGCACTCAACGAAGTCCACGGCAACTGGGGCCTGTTTTCAACTCGCGACAACCACGACGATCTTGTTGACCTTAGCAGTATCCCATCGAGCGGGTACGGAGGAGGAGATGGAGGATCACTCGCCTATTGGATACTGCACTCCTGCGAGGTCATTCCAACGCAGACCGATGAAACGACATCGTTCAATGTCTGGTGGAACATCTTCAACGGCCTCCATGCAGCAGTCGGCTATCGAACCGAGATGTGGATAAATGACGGCGTCACTGGACCGTTCGGCCTCTCTGTTGGTCTGGGGGCCTCTGTCGTGTCGGCATGGCTTAGCGCGGTTTCCTCGAACAACGACTACGGTAGTAACGATAAAGATTATCTCGACGGCAACCGTAATATCGAGGAGCCAATGGGACGTGCCTCAGCGATAGTCGTCTGCGGTCATAGCGATGATACAGCCTTCGATCTCGGATCCCTCGGCCCGGCCAACTGCCTAACCGAGTGGTGGTTCAACAATTGAGAAAAGTATCCGGGATGGGCCTCCTTGGGGGTCTGAGAAGGAACAGACTCAAAAGCCATTTTAGGGGCAAATGAGAAATGCTCTCTTGGTTCTGCGAGGGGCTTGAACTGAAGTGCGGAAGGCGCGTCATTCGGAAAAGAGCGAGTTATCACTTTAAGGGTGACTCGCTCAATCGCCTCTGACGAGCCAGACTCCCACACTCATCGCAACCTCTCTGAGCGTCCTAATCTCCAATCCAGCTCTGCTCCAATTCGCTATCGCCCAGTTGCAATCCCAGGATCTCCCGGTAGCCGGCTTCGTTCACCCCGGTCGCCGCCAGCACGCTACACGAGCGGACTCCGTTGCCCTCACGCACCTTGAGCACTAAAGCATCCACCAGGAGAAACGGATACCAGTGCTGACGCAGGTCGCGCTCACTCTATCGACGCGACGAGTGGATCCGGGCGCCTCGCTCTGGTCGGAGACGGTCGACTTGGCGAAGCCCGTGTGCCCCAGAGCTGGCCGAACGCGGCGCCGGAGCACGTAGAGCAATGCTCCGGCGCCGCGTTGTGTACTGCCTATGAAGAACTTCGCAATGGCAACCTAATGAGCGTGAATTAAGGCTGCGATGGTTATGCCCAAGGCCATTGCGAGACCAAATTGCAAGTGCAACGCCGAGATTTGTTTCATCCCGCGCATTAACACCCGACGGTCCGATGTAGGCAGAATCGCGCGTAAATGGTTATAGGCTGTCGGAAGAGCAAGCCAAGCTGCAAGACTAAAGAGGGGTAGCAAGTGAACAAGCGAAAAGAGAGTAACCGCAACAAATGCCCCAATGATGAGCATTGCATGGTATTGTTTACCAAACTGCTGCCCAAAACGAACGACGACTGTTTTTTTCTGGGCTGCCAAATCATCCTGATAGTCACGCAAATTGTTCATGTTGAGAATGGCGGTAACTAAAAAGCCGATAGGAATGCTGGCCGCAAAAGCTGACCACGACCACCTTGGTATCTGCACATAATAGGCGCCCCAGGTCATCAATACGCCCATTGCCAGAAAGACCATGACATCGCCTAAGCCATGGGTTGCCAGTTTGAAAGGCCAGGCACTGTAAAAATAAGCAATCGCCATTCCTGCTAGTCCAAACAGGAGAATACCCGGTCCTACCGCCGCAATGAGGATAATGCCAAGAATGGAGGCAATGATACATGATCCTATACCGCCCCATAGTACCTGCTGCGCGCTCATTGTCCCTTGAAAAATGACGGTACTTGCCCCTAATGAATTCTTCGTGTCCAGGCCGTATCGCCAATCATAGAATTCATTGAAGAAATTGGCCGCCACTTGTAAAAACAGGCCGGAAAAGAGTGCTGCAAGGAAGATACCCGCGCTAAATTTACCCTGATAGGCAGCTAGTGCTGTCCCTACCAAAAGTGGTGTAAACGTGGCTGTCAACGTAAACGGTCGAGCAGTCTTAATCCAGGCGCGGAGCAGAGCGAGAGATTTGCTTGATTCTGTGGTCTCAGACAGCTGAGCCATAGTCAGATCCTTTGCATATCGAACTTTCAGGGATACTATAATGTGCGTGCTGTCGCCAGTGCAAGAACACACCCACAGCGGTGATCTTCCAGGAAAAACTGAGTGCACGCCAGGTCTTTCTAACCATGGGCTTCCTGATGACCTGGGGTGCCTACTATGTCCAGATACAAGGCTGGTCGTGGAGCGCATTAGCCGCCAGCATTCCTGTTGGCCTCCTGGTAACGGCTATTCTCAATATGAATAATGTGCGCGACTACCGCGAAGACCTCGCGGCTGCACCTGGTATTCGGCGTAACGCTGGCTTTGTCGATTCTCTTAGCTACGTGGACCGGTATCTCCCGGTGAGACGGCAGCTAGCTTCAGGTTTCGCTCTGCTCTTCCTGGTCCTACTCACTACCGTCTTCGGACGGGGCCTGGCCAACTTGGCGTGAAGAATCGGCATTGCCCTCCACCTCTTCCGATTGCCTGTTGACCACGTCCGCCTTTTGCTTGAGGTATGCCAGCAGGAAAGCGTCGAGGGCACCGTCCAGGACATCTCGCGCGCGGGTGGAGCGCACGCCGGTTCGTGGATCCCTCACATACTGCGCTTTGGCCAGGTGATAGACTCGCACCAACTCGTCGCCCGGAGGAATGCCACTCTCCTGCCGCACCAGCAGGGCGCGTAGCAGTCCACGAGCTACCTCCTCAGACGACTGGACCCGGACAGAGAGCCCACTCCGTTCGTGACGAGCCTCCAGTAGAGCAGAGCGGTTGTCCCGCTGATCCCTCGGTTCCTTTGGGTCTTTGACGTCTTTAGCATCTTTGGCATCTCGTATGATCTCGGCAATGCTCACGTCGCCGGCTGCCGGCGGTACCGAGACATCTCCTGAAGCAAGGAGCACGTCTACCCGGGCAAGCTGCACCCGAGTGGTTGCCCTCCCTCGATCTTTCTTCCTTGGTACGCCGTCATCGTGCTGTAGCTTGTGCAGGCCCTCTTCTCCGCGGAGAATAGCACCAATATTAGGACCGCGCACCAGAAGAATCGGGTTCATCCCCGGCTCTTGGATAGCTGCTACGTCATGTCCTTTGCGACCTGCCCACTTCATGTACATTACAGCGAGCATCTCGGGCCAGTCTCCAGCATCCCGTGCTCGAGGCATGCTTACCGGGGCTGTCATAAGGAACACCATATCAGCCGCCAGCGTGTCGCCATCCCCAGCGAATAATTCCAGCTCAGCCAATGCAACAGCTCGCTCCAGGGCTTCGTAGTTGCTGGCTAGCTGGGCAAGTCCCGGCACATCTTTGTGCCGCCGAATCATGGTGGCCACTTCGGTGAGCTGCTCAGCCCGACTCCGCAGGTTGACGAGATGGCTGGTAACCCGCTCGATCTGGTAGATAGTCGAGAGAATCTCGCGCGCGCGATCATTATCGTCCCAGAAGCTAGGCTTTCCTGTCTCTGCGAGCAGATCGGTTGCTCGATTTTGTAGGCCCTGATAGCGCGGCCCGGAAATTTGCTCTTCAATGCGCTCGCGTAGTGCCACGACGGCATCCTGCAGCTGGCGCAGATCCACTGTATGCACCCGTCCACTGGCGGCATCGGTGAGCGTAGTCCGCTCATGCGGCGGAAGTGGCTCACGCTCCACTTCAGCAACTTCGTTTACCGGTATGATGGCGGCATCGATTTTTCCATCTACTACGCACAACTCCAGCAGTTGCTCGCCGGTAGATGGTTGCAGGGCAATTCGCCGAGCCAGAGGCAATAGCACCAACTCTTTAATGGCACGCTGAAGTGGCCGGGCGCCATATGCGGCACTAAAACCCTGTTTGAGCAGAGCATCGAGCACCTCTTCGCGAAAATCCAATAAGATATTGCGTCGGAGCACCCCTTCCCGTAGAAGGGCCTTCCCCAGCTCACGACGCGCGATACGACGCATCTCATCCTGACCCAGCGGCTGGAAAATCACGATCTTGTCCAGGCGGTTAATGAATTCCGGCCGAAAATATTCTTCTACCGCACTTTGCACGGACCTAGCATGGGACTCGTCGTTGTCATCGGCGCCGAGAAACCCGATTCCGTGGCTCTGGCTGCCGTGTGTACCAATATTGGAGGTCATGATGATAATGGTGTTGTGAAGATCTACCGACCGGCCGTCAGCGTCGGTGAGTCGGGCATCGTCAAAGACCTGTAGGAACAGGTCGAAGATATAAGGACTGGCCTTTTCAATCTCATCCAGGAGCAGCACCGAAAAGCTTTGCTTGCGCTGTCTTTCAGTCAACTGTGCCAATAGGTCAGGCACACTCATCGGCATTGTGTATTCACTCATATCTAGCCGGATAAGCTTCTCTTTGCTGCCGAAAAGATATTCAGCCAAGGTCTTAGCTAGCTCAGTCTTGCCGACTCCAGTCGGCCCGACAAAAAAAAGCACGCCGAGGGGGCGACCAGGGTCGTTTAACTCCGCTTTTACCAGAGTGACGACATCAACGATGGCGTCAACGGCCTCCTTCTGCCCGACCACTCGCTCATCGAAGTACGAGCGAATGTCTTCCTGCCTAAGTGGAATGGTATCGGAGATGATCTTCTCCGGCAGACCAGTCATGTGCGCGAACGTCGCGCTTACTACATCCGAGGTAACTAACAACTCGCCTGCCGGCTGCTGGCGAATGCGCTCTCCCTCCTTGTGATCCTGCGCCGCTTCTTCAAGAAGCTGAGTGGCTTTACCCGGAAAGGCTTGGTATGGCAGGAAGCGGCGGGTCAATTCCAGGGCTCGCTCCAGCGCAGTTGCCTCGATACGCACTTTATGTTCGCGCTGCAGGTCGCGCGACACCGCTGCCAATATACTTTTGGTAGCATCCCGGCCAGGCTCTTCGATTGAGATGACGTTGATGTACTTCATCAGTGACTGATCATCTGCCAGCGCTCGACTACCGTAGGAGCCGGAATGGTAATTTTCCGGAGTACTTTCTCCTACGATGACTATTTCTCCGTGCTCAAGGTAGGGTCTTATAAAGGTGGAGAATCCATCAGTCTTTTCCGAAGCTCGCCCGGCATCTCGCAACGCCCAGATATCTTCTAAATACAGTACGAGGTTCTTGCTCTTCTTGAAATTTTCCAGTAACTCCCCTAAGCGGGTCTGCCACTCTCCGAGATACTTGGTGCCTACCATGACCGCGCCGGTAGAGATGGCAATGAACCGTAGGTTTTGCAGTACCGCTGGTGCCTGATGCCTGAACACTCGTGAAATTACTTCGTGCAGGATAGCGGTCTTCCCCACGTTGGCTGGCCCAAGCAACAACAAACTACGCCGGGCGGCCAGGCACTCGAAGACCTTGGTGACTTCCGCCTCACGCCCATACGCTCGGGGAACCTGCCCCTGCTTGGCCCTGGCGGTTAGGTCGGTCGCCCCCATGCCAATCAGACGGGAAACGATGGCGGCATCGCCCTCATCTGTGTTACCGCTCATGCTCTCACTGCCTTTATTTCCGTCTCAGGACTCTCCTATCGGTTACCCAGTCTCCCTGGATCGTAGATGTGGCTGCCTCGTTGTCTAGTGTACCAAAGCAGCATTTCCTCCGGCAAGCGACGAGAAGTGAGCGGTGGGCGCTGCGGGAAAGCCGCCGGCGCGCCGGCGGCTACGTGGTAAGTACCCCGGCATGGCGAAAGCCCATGGCGTAGAGTGTGGCGTAGGCGCCCTCTTGCTGGAGCAGGTCGGCATGCGTGCCCTGCTCGACGATGGTACCGTCCTGCACGACGACAATGAGGTCAGCGTTTTTGATGGTCGAGAGCCGATGAGCGATCACAACTGCCGTACGTCCGTGCAAGAGGTGCTGTAGTCCTTGCTGGACGAGCATCTCGGTGAAGGTATCGATATTGGCGGTCGCCTCATCCAGTATGAGAATATGTGGATCGGCGATGAGCGCACGAGCGAACGCGATCATCTGCCGCTGCCCCATGCTGAGGTTGCGTCCCCGTTCGCGAATCGGGGTGTCGTACCCTTCAGGCAAGGTGGCGATGAGATCATGTGCGCCGATCACCCTGGCGGCCGCCTCTACTTCGGCGTCGCTGGCCGAGAGTCGCCCATAACGAATATTGTCTCGGATAGTACCGGTAAAGAGAAACGGCTCTTGCAGGACTACTCCGATCTGGCTACGTAGCGATGCCTGGGTAACTTCTCGCACATCATAGCCGTCGACCTGTACTGAGCCTTCCCAGACATCGTAGAAGCGCTCAATCAGGCCAGCGATTGTACTCTTACCGGCACCGGTCGGTCCCACGATGGCGACTGTCTGTCCGGCTTCGATCCGCAAGTTTAGACCATGTAGCACAGGATTACCAGGCTTGTAGCCAAAGACCACGCCGGCAAATTCGATGCTGCCCCTGATCTGTGGCAATGTACCCGCATCCGGACGGTCCTGGATCTGGACCGGCATGCTGAGTATCTGGAAGATACGCTCCGCCGCCACCCCCGAGCGCTGTAGCTGCGTGTACTGCTGGCTAAGGTCGCGAATGGGGTCGAAAAAGCGGTTGATATAGAGTATGAATGCCACCAGGAATCCAACATTAAAATGATGCTGGGAGATCTGCCAGCCGCCGAAGACGATAGCCAGCGCGATGGCCGCGGCCGCCACCACCTCGACCAAAGGCAGTATCAGCGCGGCAATCCGACTGGCAGTCAGATTGGTATCACGATTGTAGGCGTTCAATTCGTCGAACTCGGCGCTATTGCGGTCCTCGCGAACCATACTCTGGATCACTCGCATGCCTGAGATGTTTTCTTGCAATGTGGCATTCACCAGTGAGATAGCCGCGCGAGTTTGCCGGAAAGACCGCTCGGCGTGCTTCTGCCAGAATCCGGCGATGAGCACCATGAAAGGCAGAACAATAAAGGTCAAGAGAGCAAGTGGAAAATTTAAGACCAGCATCACCACCACAATGCCCAGCAGCGCCACCACCGAGCTGAGCATTGAAAGCAGTCCCGAGCTCAGCATAGTTTCCATAACGTCGATGTCGCTCTGGAGCCTGGACATAACGCGCCCAATCTGGGTGCGATCATAAAAGGCGAGTGAAAGTCGTTGTAGATGAGTAAACATATCGGCGCTCAAGTGGTAGAGTATCTGTTCGCCTACCCAGGACATCATCCAGATCTGCCAGTACTGGGCCTGCCACATCGCGATGTTGAGCACCAGCAAGAGAACGGAGATCAACGCTAGCCCTTGCAGATTCTTTGGGCCGATGAAATTGTCTATCGCCACGCCTATCAGGAATGGATTGGCTAGGTTCAGACCGGTATAAACTAGCATGAGGACGACACTCAGCCAGGTTGCCGCCTTGAACTGGCCAATGTAGGGCAGGAAGCGCGTGATGAGGTGCCAGTCGAATCTACCGGATAGGTCTTCATCAGCGGTTGCTAGGCTGTTCTCGCTCCAGCGATTCTGGCGACGAGAAGCCACGTAAGTATCGGTACTCATCGCCGCGCCTCTCGTAAATGTCCCGTCTCGTCTCTTCCAGATTGGTACAGCGGTGTGTCGCCTTCGGTTAGGTCGCTGACCGAATGTTGCCTTGCGGCCAGCATCTGCTCCTCGAATTCCTCCTGATCCCTTAGCTGAGCATCGTAGAGTCTGCGGTAGGCGCCCCCAATTGCGAGCAAGCTCTGGTGGGTTCCACGCTCTATAATTCGGCCTTTTTCCAGAACTAGTATCTGATCAGCACTCTTGATGGTACGCAGACGCGAGGCCACTACAAAGGAGGTGCGGTCACGCATGAGCGCTTCGAGCGCCTCCTGAATCAGATACTCGGTCTCCATATCTACGCTGGACGTGGAATCGTCGAGCACCAGGATAGGCGGATTCAACAAGATGGTACGCGCAATCGCCACACGCTGCTTCTGGCCTCCGGAGAGAGTTACTCCACGTTCCCCAACCCAGGTCAGGTAGCCATCGGGAAGTGAAGTGATGAAATCATGTAGACGGGCGACCTTAGCCGCAGCCATAATCTGCTCGTCGGTGGCGCTGGGCAGACCAAAGGCAATGTTATCCCGCACCGTAGCGTTAAAGAGAAATACGTCCTGAAGAACGAAACCAATGTTACGGCGCAAAGATTCTTGCTGCACATCTCGAACGTCTCTGCCGTCCACCAGGATCCGTCCGGCGGTCACATCATAGAAGCGCGGCAACAATTGCAATATGGTGCTTTTGCCCGCGCCGGTCGCACCTAGCAGGGCAACAACCTCTCCAGGCTCGGCCTTGATGTCGATATCGTGCAACACCACTGGACCGCCCCCATAGGCGAAAGAGACACGCTCGAAGCGTACTGAGCCGGTGACGTTCTCCAGCGGCGGC
Organism: Ktedonobacterales bacterium; assembly: GCA_052143275.1. GTDB lineage: Bacteria > Chloroflexota > Ktedonobacteria > Ktedonobacterales > JADMIN01 > JAJPKE01. The sequence continues at coordinate 12,431 of JBKQTH010000444.1, forward strand.
GCCCCAGGCTTGTCCACTATTATGGGCTCAGTGTCCAGCACCTCATAGAGACGCTCGCCGCTGGCAACCGCGCGCATGAACCACGTTATCATGAAACCAAAAGTGCGGACTGGAGTGCCCAGAAGCAATGCGTACTGAATGACGGCAACCAGAATACCCAGACTGAGACGCTGATGAATAACGGCTGCGCCACCCACCCAGAGCACCAGGACCGTCACGATGTTGAGAGCCAGCACCATCAGCGGCTGGTTCCAAGCCGACAGACGCATGGCCGCGAGCGTCAGGTCGCGCACCTGGCGATTCTTGGCCTCATACTTGCCGATCTCGAAGTCTTCGCGGACAAACGACATGACGACGCGCCGCCCGCTCAAGCTCTCCTGCATTACGGTGCCGAGAGCACCAGTTTCACTCTGGGTCGCTACCCAGAGCGGGCGCAGGCGCCGGGCCACCTGCCAGCCCAGCACCATCAATACAGGTACCGAGAGCATGGTTACCAGAGCGAGCTGCCAGTCGAGAAACGCAAGTATGATAGAGATGGCGCCGAAAGTTAGTACCGCCACGACGGCGCGCAGATAACCATTCGTCAGCGCGACCCGCACTCCCTCGATATCGGCGGTGAGCCGCGACATCAGTTGTCCCGTCTCCGACTCGTCATGGAACGAGAAGCTCAAACGTTGGAGATGATTGTAGAGGCGGTTGCGCAGGTCATAGGCTACCAGCACTGAAACCGCCTGCGAAAGATAGCCCTGCCAGTAAGCAAACAGGCCTCGCAGCGCGCTGGCCACCAGTATGGCTCCCGCGGCAAGCAGTAGTGTTCCAAATTGCCCGGAACTCACCCCGGCATCTACTACCCAGGCAAGCAACCACGGGATAATCAGAGCGAATGCCGTGGCTAAAATAGTCGAGACTAGCGTCTCTAGAGTCATAATTCCGTGTGGGCGAAGGAGGCCCAAAATGCGCCACAGCACTCGCCAATTCGTACGCCATATCGAAGCGGTGGTTAGCTGAACAGTTTGCTCCGTTCCCCGAGGAGCCACGATCACACCCTTTCTAGAATATATTGCCTACTTCTCCAAAGAGTCGCCGACAAAGCAGACTTATTTAGCATATCACCACCGTCTAACTCATTTCACGTTAATCACACCATTGTGCACAATAAAGAGCGGCGGTGACGCGTCCGCCGCTCTTTGCAGATCCGTTGCCTGTAGACATGCTCTTCACAAGGGTAGAAGCGCAAGAGGTCATCAGGTCAAAGCTGGAGTGTTGTCCTGGCCTTCGTGGCCTTCGTAAGTCTCGTAATTCTCCTCTGGCCTGTCGGAGACTTCCTGCTCATCGCTACGGGAGCCCAATGACATGCGTATAAGGAACACCACCAGCAAGAAGGCTATTGCCCAAAACCCTACGACCAGCAGCACAAAGATGACATTTCCCATTGTCTTGCCACCTTTCGACGCGGATGCCTTGTCTCAAGACATTCCCAAGGCTTGATCAGCGTCTACGGTATTGTACAACCTGGATCAATCTGCCGATGTAGACCAGGTGGGCCAGCCTCCTTCACGGGAAGTGGAAATGGACCGTTCAGCACCGGACCTAGCAGGGAGAGATTAGGCAGTTACCGGGACTCGCTCGATCATCTGCGCATCGATCTCGATGCCGACCTTGTCACTTACCAGCACGCCGCCGCTCTCCAAAGCCACATTCCAGTTCAGGTCGAAGTCCTTACGGCTGAGTGAAGCCGAAACGGTAAAACCAGCGCGCCAGTTGCCCTGCATATCCTTGGTACGTCCTTCCAGGGTAGCGCTGAGCGGAACTTCGTGGGTGACGCCATGAAGCGTAAGGTCGCCGTAGATTCGGAAATCGCTATCGTTGATCTTCTCAATCCGAGTGCTCTTATAGGTTGCGGTGGGGTACTTCTCCACATCAAAGAAGTCGGCATTCTTTAGATGGCCGTCGCGGTTGGCATCGCCGGTACTAGCACTGGCCATATCGATGGCGACTTCGAAGCTGGATGCGGCGGGGTTGTCTTCGTTGATATCAAAAGTGCCGGAGAAGGCGGTAAAACGACCACGCACCGTCGAGATCATCATATGCTTCACGGAGAAGCTAATCTGCGAGTGAGCGGTATCAAGCAGCCAGGACATTAACATTTCCTCCAGGATCTGTTGTGGTGCGAGCACAGAACAGCATCTGTACTACAGTTTAGTTATTAACTATATATAGTATAGCAAAGAATTTTTCTGGTGTCAACATCAGCATGGCTAGGGGTGGCGGTAACAGAGAGGGCGCAGCAACTGAAAATCAGTCGCACTACAGCCCATGGTCGAGCCTGGCTAGCAGAGCGCGCAGCTGCCGCTGCTCCACAGCGCTGAGGCTGGTAAACTGGCGTGCCAGCAGTTCCTCATGCGCAGGAATGCAACCGGCGTAGAGGGCATGTCCTTGCTCGGTCAGCCAGAGCCGCATCATGCGTCCCTCGGCTGAGCGACGCACCAGGCCGCGCTGCTCCATCTTCTCGACAAGTTGCGAAATATTGCCCTTGGTAACCAGCAAATAGTCGGCTAGCTCCTGCTGGCTCAGTCCTTCGTGAGCGCCTATCTGCGCCAGAATATCGAATTGGGCCAGGCTAAGACCTTGACACCGCATCTCTGCGACAGAGATGCGATTGATCTTCTGGAAGACATGCGCAAGCCTCAGCCACAGTATAGTAGCCGACCGTCGCTCCCGCTCATTCATGCTGGCATACTCCTCGTAACTCATACCTACAGTTTAGCACTCAACTTTACATAGATCAATGGGGCCGAATAGTAGGTGCACTACATCCAGGCTGGTATGATATGGGAAATGGTAAACCATACTCCCAACAACGCCAAAAAGGTGACTGGCTCCACCAGTAGCGGGGAAGGTGCCGTCCCCATCGCTCGAGTGCTAAGCCGCTTGCGCGGTTTGGTGCTGGTCACGCACCCATTGCCAAGCGCAATGTATGTGGTTATGACGGCGATACTGGCATGGCTGGCCGCAGCAAGCGCTCATGTGAGGCCGGGGGCCGGCCCATTGGCACTGGTACTGGTTGCGGTCGCTGGATCCCAGATAGCCATAGGCTCCCTCAACGACTATTGCGACCGTGAGCTCGACGCGGCCGGAGATCGCCGAGAAAAGCCTATCGTCAGCGGTCTGATACAGCCCTGGGAAGCAGTCGTTCTTGCGACGCTCTCCAGTCTGTTAGCGATTTTCGCCATCATTCCGCTGGGTCCGGTGGCATGCGTACTGGGCGTGCTCATCCTGGGACTGGGCCTGGCTTACGACCTCCGGTTTAAGGGCACTCCCATCAGTGCAATTCTTTTTGCCCTCTATTTCCCGCTTTTCCCACTCCTAGCCTGGACAGTCTTCGGCCATTGGCAGCCTTTCCTATTCTGGTTGGTGCCTTTTGGCGCAGCTCTGGGCATTGCTATGAACATTTCCAATACTCTCCCCGATCTGGAGACTGATCTTGCCGCGGGGATGCGTGGCTTGCCCCACCTGTTGGGACTCAAGTGGGGAGCGGCGCTGGCCTGGGGTACACCGCTCTTGGTACTGGTAAGCATGTGGCTGCTTAGCCTTACCAGCCTGATCCCGGCACATAGCGCCGGCCTCGTCATAGCTTCAGCCGGCGGGCTGGTGGCAGCATTGCTGCCGCCCGTGATCTACCTGAGACACCCGGTTCCAGACACACTTCGTCTGACCTTCATTTTTCAGGGACTAGGCGTACTGGCACTAGCGGGAGGCTGGATAGCCGCCGTAGCTTTCTAGACATCCTTTGTACCCGCGAGGAGAAAGAATGCCCGTTAGTACTGGATAGCGAGGTCCGGAGAGTGACCAATGCTATAATCGCGGCAAGAAAGAATCTGGCGCAAATATGCCAATATACCAAGTACCAGCCATTGAGGCCGGCAGTGGGAGGCCTACAGCGATGTCAAGTGCCGGCATACATTCAAAAAGAAATCACCCTCCTCTGGCTCAGACTACCGCAGTCCCACACCGACATAGTGAACACGTCCAGGCAAACGGCCGAAGACCCTCGGGTGCTATCTCTACGTCCTATGCTGCGCGCCGCAGACGCCATCTTGCCCGCCGCACCGGCGCCATGCCCACTCGTGGGTGGCATGAATCAAGCGACATGTCCGTCGATCCCATGGCTGTCCATCCGGAAAGCCGCGGGGCAGTGGCCCTGGTCGATCTGGACCAGTTAGATACGCAGCCGTTGCCGTCGCAGAGTCCGGCTGCTCTCCGCCGCCATATCCTGGTGGTGGAAGATGATTCACGAGTGGCCAGCGTCATTCATGCTTCATTGGAGCTCGAGGGTGAGCCGGATTGGGCGGTGCAGATGGCCACTGGAGGTAAGCGCGCCCTGGAACTGGCCAGCGTTACACCGCCGGATCTGGTGCTGCTGGATGTACGGTTACCCGATTTGGATGGCGCACAGGTTTACCACCGGCTCCGTACCAACCCCGCCACTCGCCCGGCACGCATCCTGTTTCTAAGCGCTGGTACCTCCTTCGACCTCTTCCGACTGGGAATTGAGGACGGCGTGCTGCTACGGAAACCCTTCAATGTGCCTGAACTCGTAAGTCTGGTTCGCGCACTGCTCTACGAGAGGTGACTTCGCGGGATAGCTTCCGGCACCGCCAGATAGGTCCGGGATGGCTTACCGGTTAGATTACCACTTTGGAAGGAGCTGTGGCCTCTATAAAGCTCTTCGGTATCATATCTCTATGAAGCCATTCGGTATCACATATGCTTTGGCGGCGATGTGGGTAAAGACGTGGGCCACAGAGCAGTGAGCTATAGATCTAGTCTGGAAGTGCGAGGCATTGAAGTGAGGCGGCTACGGGATCAGAGGGCATGTGATAGTCACTGGCGGAGAGTGCGAAAAAACCGGCAGGCTGTCTTTCTTCTGCCCATCATGTTGATGCTGGTAGGGACGCTGGCCAGCTGTGGCTCACCAGCGGTATTCACCGAGCCTGCCCTCAATGCGCATAGTGCCGGCTCGGGACGATCGTTGGCCTCCACTCTACCGGCGCCGCCACCGGCATTTCACACCTATAACGGCACGCTACTACCGCCTCCGGCGGTCTCTGCCAGGGAAGCCTTCCTCATCGATCCTACTACCGGCACGATTTACCTGGCCAGCGATGCCGACCAAGAAGTAGAGATGGCCAGCACCACCAAGATTATGACCGCGTATGTCGCTCTCACGGTCGGTAAGCTGGACCAACTCATCACGGTAGGTGCCGATGCCAACGCTGCCACCTTGCAGCAGGAGTACGGCGCCAGCGTCGCTGATCTTCAGACTGGCGATGTGCTCTCCCTTCAGGATCTGCTCTACGCTCTGCTGCTGCCTTCCGGCGACGATGCCGCGGTCGCCATCGCCGATGGGATAGCTGGTTCGCAGCAAAACTTCGTGGCTCTGATGAACGTGGAGGCCGCACTGCTTGGTCTGCGCCACACCCACTACAGCGATGTGCATGGTTTGGACAGCTCCGGCCTGTATACCACAGCACGCGACTTGGCACGACTGGCCGGTATAGCGATGCGGAATCCGACGTTTGCCCAAATCGTGCAGACGCCCTCGTACACGTTGCCGGCTACGGTAAATCATGGCGCATTTTCGTGGTCGAACACCAACGAACTCCTGACTCCAACCGGCAGCTACTACTATCCGGGCACGATCGGCATCAAAACTGGGTATACCGGAGGGGCGGGAGGATGCCTGGTCTTCGAAGCACGCCGTCCATATGGTGAACTTCTAGGCGTGCTTTTGGGGGAGGCAGTGGAGAATACGCGATTCACCGATGCCGCAGCGCTGCTCAACTGGGGATTTGACATCGAAGAACAGCAAGCGGCAACTGCGAAGCCATCCGCTACCGCCACAGCGGTCCCATGAGGGGAGGGAAACAGACTATGGCCAGTGAAAGTCCAGACATGGTTCACTACAATTTCGCCGGACGGGTGGTCCTGATTCCTGGGGCCTTCGGTGGCGCAGGTCAGGCGGTTACCCGCGCCTTCCTCGAAGCTGGGGCAGAGGTGGTGGCAGTGGGGCGTACTCCATCCCCTGAGAGCGACCAGTTCCGCCTAGGTCTTGGGGAGATGGTACCGCGGTTTAGCGAGTTCCATGCCGATGTCACCGAGGAGGAACAGGTCAAGTCCCTGATGCAGACAGTGGTACAGCGCCACCAGAGGCTCGACATCCTGATCAACCTGGTAGGTGGCTGGACGGCTGGCCAACCGGTAACCGATCTGGATCTCACCACCTGGGAGCGCATGCTCGATCTCAATTTGAAGCCAGCGTTTCTGTTCTCCAAGCATGCTGCCCGTGCGATGGCAGAGGCCAACTGGGGTCGCATCATCCATGTCTCTTCGCGTGGAGCGCTCTTCGGCCGCCGCAACGCCTCCAGCTATGCCGTAGCCAAGAATGCGGTGCTGACACTGACGGAGGTACAGGCTGAGGAGCTGCGCGCCACCAATATTACCGTCAATGCCATACTCCCAAGTATCATCGATACTCCGGCAAACCGAGCCAGCATGCCCAAGGCGGATTGGAGCAATTGGCCCAAAGCCGAAGATGTCGCTCGGGTGCTCTTGTTTCTGGCCTCCGAGGATGCCAAGCTCATCAGTGGAGCAAGTATTCCGGTCTATGGACATGCCTAGGTTCATGGGCGTGCGCTCCGGAAGACTCCTAGGGATTCCGAGTAACCCTGTCCGGCCTCTCACCCCTCTCCGGAGTCTGACAGCTCCAGGAGAACACTTGCGGCAACCACCTGCTCACCAGGTTGGCAGTAGATGCGAGCAATCTCACCGTCGCGGGTAGCCCGCAACGTATGCTCCATCTTCATGGCGCTAAGGATAAGCAGCGGATCTCCGGAGCTGATGTGCTGCCCCTCGGAGACCAGCAGCGAGATTACTACCCCAGGCATCGGGGCGGTCACCGCCGAGTCCGTGCCGGCAATGCGGCTCGCCGAGCGCGGCGAGACCGCTTCACCATTTGCGGGATGCCGGTAACCAGAAGTATGTTCCAGCTCCGGCTCCGGAAGCGGCGACAGCCAGTGGAGCACGTGGGCAGTACCGTGATTCAGCTGCACCCACCATTCAAAGGGATTAGCCGGCTCCGCCACCACGTTCATCAGATGCCCGCCCACTTCAAAGGCCATCTTGGCGCCATGCTGCATGGTACTATGCACAGTGATGACCAGCGTGCGAGGGTTCTGCCCGTCCTCGACGATGGTTGCCTCATACTCGTTGGCGTCAAGTGGTTGTAAAGTCACTTCCAGAGATGGCAGGAACCGCTCCCTAATCGGCCCTTCCGGATTATTGCGCCAGCGGCGCAGCGGTATGGCCGATCGCGGCCGGGTCTGGTAGCGCAGTATGGCGATGGCCACCGCGGCCAGCTGCCTCTCGCTCTCCGAGGGACCTACATCGAGCAGATAGTTGGCATGTTCCTCGATAAATCCAGTGCTGATGGCTCCGGCCTGGTGGGCAGGATGCACCAGTAGTCGTCGCAGAAAAGCAATGTTGTTTGGCAGCCCAAGCAACACCGTCGTCGCCAGCGCCTGGTCCAGACGGCGGAGAGCTTCGCTGCGATCGCTGCCCCAGGCGCTGATTTTGGCCAGAAGAGGGTCGTAGTAGGTCGAGACAGTATCTCCAGTATGGATACCGGCATCCACCCGTACGCCTCCAGCGTACGGTGGATGCCACTGGAGTATCTGGCCGGTTGCCGGCAAGAAATTTCCCGCAGGATCCTCAGCGTAGACCCGTGCTTCAATGGCATGTCCGGAGAAGACGACCGCCTCCTGCTCCAGCGGCAGTGGATACCCTTCCGCTATCAGTATCTGCCAGCGCACTAGGTCGAGTCCCGTCACCAGCTCGGTTACCGGATGCTCTACCTGCAGACGAGTGTTGACCTCGAGAAAGTAAAAGTTTCCTTCAGGGTCCAGGATGAACTCGACCGTTCCAGCGTTGGTGTAGTTGAGCTGCCGCCCAGCGGTCACCGCCGCTTCCCCCATACGAGCGCGTAACTCTGGGGTAAGCGCAGTAGATGGGGTCTCCTCTACTACTTTCTGGTGGCGGCGCTGAATGGTGCACTCTCGCTCGCCCAGATGGATGATATTCGAGTATGAGTCTCCGAAAATCTGGAACTCGATATGCCTTGGGCCTAGAATAGACTTTTCCAGAATGAGCCTGTCGTCGCCAAAAGCCGCCAGAGACTCGCGACGGGCCGCTAGTAGCGCGCCATGCATGTCGCGGCTGCCGGCTACTAGACGCATGCCCTTTCCGCCTCCCCCAGCGGACGCCTTGATCATGACTGGGTAGCCGACAGCTTCGGCCTCTTCGAAAAAACGCTTCTCAGATTGATTCTCGCCCAGGTAGCCGGGCACCACCGGTATTCCAGCCGCCGCCATCAATAGCTTGGCCTCGCGTTTGCTGCCCATATGGGCGATCACCTGCGGCTCGGGCCCAATAAAGGTGATGCCAGCTTCACCACAGGCAGCGGCAAAGGAGGCGTTCTCGGAAAGGAATCCATACCCAGGATGAATGGCGTCGGCTCCCGTACGCCGGGCAGCCTCGAGAAGCGCCCTAACATTGAGATAGGAGTCGGAGGCCGCCGGCCCGCCCAGGCGGATCGCTTCACCAGCCGCCTGGGCATGTGATGTACCGGCATCGACGTCGGAGAACACACCAACGGTTGCGATGCCCATGTCGGCGCAGGTTCGCATGATCCGGCAGGCAATCTCGCCGCGATTCGCCACCAACACTTTGCGAATCATGTTTTGCTCACCCGCCACGTATATATCACCCTCTTTTACCCCTCCTCCTCGCTCCTAAGAACCGGCATCGGGAGGGCGGTTGACGCTCTGCTCGGTGGAGAAGCCGCCAGGGTAGCGCCGGCGTAGCTTCTCCACATTGCCCACTACCACGTCCTCCATCGATAAGCCCAGGGTGTCGCAGAGTAGCACCCAATACCAGAGCACATCTCCTAGCTCGCTGCTCAGTCTGCCTTTGTCGAGGTCGTGTCCATGGAAGAAGTGCTTCTTGAGCTCCTCGGCGACTTCACCGGCCTCGCCGCAGAGCCCCAGCGCCCCGGAGATCAGCCTCTGCTGGGGCTCCAGATCCGGGCGCACCGTGCGGAACACATCCTGTCGATACTGCTCCCAATCCATACTATCCTCTATCTCTGCACTAGTCCTGGTCAAGCGGCAGGTAAAGCAAGGCTCCGGCCAGCGATTTGCCCAGAGGGTCCAGACGAAGTGAGCGGGTGGCGCCGCCATCCAGCGCCTGGTGGAGCACAAAGTTCAGCGCGGAAATGTTGTCAAGTTCATACCGCTCCACCGGACCGGACACCAACGATCCCAGTTGTTCCTTGACCCGCTCCGCCGTTAGCTTGGTCTTTAGCTCGGCGTACGCCGAGGGGGACCGAGCTATGATGCTAACATTTGCTATAGAGCCCTTGTCTCCCGCACGGCCATAGGCCAGATCGAAGACTCGGCGCGTAGTAGCTGTGTCGTCACCCATCACGTGATGCTCGCTTTCCTGCTGATCATGGTATCTCAATAAGCTCTACCACGGGACTTACTAGTTCCCGGCGTACCAGCGCCGGCCAGAGGCCAAGCAAAGGACGAGGCTCCGCTCCCACTGAAAGCGCCGAGACCGACATGCCCGCGGGTCCAGAGAGGCCAAGAGCCATAGCTCGCCGTACCGCCGTCTTAAGTGTAGCCGGCTCATCTGCGGTGAATACCACACGTACTATCAGCTCAATAGGGTCCTTCGGCAGAGGCGGTAGATAGTCCAGTTGCCCGTAGAGGCTATCTAATCCGGGGTGAGAGTAATCGACACGGGTAATCGGAAGGCCTTCCCAGGAAGCGGCCAACATGCCGCGCAAGAGCGCTTCTTTACGCCAGACCTGTGGCCAGCCCAGGGTAAAGACCAACTCCCGGCTGTAGCTCTCCAGACGCGCGATGTTTACCTTGAGGGAAGCGGTAGGTGGGTGCCCGGTGACCCCTCTGACACGCACCCGGTCTGGGCCGGCATCCTCTAGCTGCACCGTGGTAATGTCGGCGACCACATCCGGTGTAATATAGGCCCTTGGATTGTGTAGCTCATAGAGCAGCTGCTCTTTGACCGTCTCTACAGTCACATGGCCCGGCAGCTCCGGCACTTTGGTAATGATGAAGCTGCCATCGCTCTCCACTTCGGCAATGGGGTATCCCGGGTGAGCCAGCGCTTCCGCATCCACCAGACCGAGGCTGGCAAGACTATTACCCCCCACCACCTGGCCGGTACATTCAAGCAGATGCCCACAGATGATGCCGCTGGCCAGTCTATCGAAATCATCCAGCGGCCAACCGTAGCGCTGGATGAGCGGAGCCAGGTAGAGGCAAGGATCAGCGACACGGCCGGCGATGACGATGTCCGCTCCCTGGCTGAGCGCCTGGACCACTGGGTGCGCTCCCAGATACGCGTTGGCCGAAACGACCGGTGGACCTTCCAGGGAAAGCGTCTCGCCGGTCTCCATATTGATGAGCGGCTCCTCTGAAGCTATCAAGGTATCCAGTTGAGGTAACAAATCGTCACCGGTCACTGTTGCGATCTTGAGGCCATGCAGCCCCTCGCGCTCGGCAACACTTCGAACGAACTCCGCGGCACCTGAGGGATTGAGGCCACCGCCATTGGTAATGAGGGGCACTTTGCGTTTGTAAGCTAGCGGCAGTATGCGTTCGGCAATCACTTCTACGTCACGAGTGTAGCCAAGCGAGGGGTTACGCATCTGGTCGCGGCGTAGAATTGCCAGGGTCAGCTCGGAGAGCGCCTCGAAGCAGACAACATCCACCAGGCCGCCTTCGATCATTGGGAGCGCCCGTGTAACATCGTCGCCATAAAAACCTTCAGCAGACCCTATGCGATACATGTTTGAACCGCCTCTGTCTACCATATTCGCGATTCCCGTGTCGGGAGCGCGCGAGCGCCACTCCGACCTCTCCAGGATCTTGCTTGGGCGAGCTAGCCCCTACCGCTGCCGTCCGGGAAGTATACCCTCCATCTTGGCGATGATGCCCAGCATGACCTCATCAGCGCCGCCGCCAATCGAGAGCAGCCGCACGTCGCGGAAGGTGCGGGAGATTCGGGTCTCCTCCATATAGCCCATGCCACCATAATACTGCAGACAGCTGTCGGCCACTTCTCGTCCCAATCGGCCCGCCTTGAGCTTGGCCATCGAGGCTAGCCGGGTAATGTCTTCACCGGCAATCATCTGCGCTGCCGCCTGGTAGCACAGCGCCTTGAGACATTCGATTTCAGTGAGCAGCTCGCTTATGCGGAAGTGAATGACCTGGTTATTGATGAGAGGCTGGCCAAAGACCTGGCGTTGCTTGGTATATTCGATCGTGTCCCGTACCGTCCGCTCCATGCTGGCATAGGAGGTAATGGCTCCAACCAGTCGTTCGCGCTGGAATTGCTGCATCTGAAGCAGAAAACCCATGCCCTCCTGGCCGATGGTGTTGGACTTGGGGACCCGCACCTGATCGAAAACCAGCTCAGCGGTATCGCTCGACCAGTTTCCCAGCTTGCGTAACCGGCGGCCGACGCTAAAGCCTGGCGAATTGGTGGGCACAATAATAAGCGACATCCCGCGATAGCCCTGCTCCTCGCTGGTGCGAGCGAGCAAGCACACCCAATCCGCCTGAGCACCGTTGGTGATGTAGAGCTTACGTCCGGTAATAACCCAGTCGTCTGCCTCGGAGAGCGCTCGAGTACGAATGGCGGCGACATCCGAGCCCGCGTCCGGTTCGGTAACCGCCACACAGCCGACATAATCACCATGTATGCTGGGCTCCAGATATTGTCGCTTCAGCTCCGCAGACCCGAACTGGGCCAGAGCCGGTGTACACATATCGGTATGCACAGTAATGCCCATGGGGACACCTGAGCAGTTGGCCCTGCCCAGCTCTTCGCAAAAGATCACGGTATACCAGAAATCCAGGCCAAGGCCACCGTACTCTTCCGGATAAGTCAGTCCAAGAAAGCCCAGGTCCCCCATTTTCTTGAACAGTTCATGTGCCGGAAATGCCCCTTCCTCTTCCCACCGATCAACATGCGGGTTGATTTCTTCCTCCACAAACCGCCGAATTGTCCGGCGAAACATCTCTTGCTCTAGAGTGAACTGCATGCTTGTCCGCCTTTTCTAGAGGGTTAGGACCAAATGACCAAAGTCTTAGGAGTCTACATACGGAAGACCCCATAGCGCGGGGCGCCCGGCGATACCCAATCACGATTATAGGACATTGACAGACCGACGGTAAGCGCCATGCGAGTATCGCGCGGATCAATTATGCCGTCGTCCCACAGGCGCGCGGTAGCGTAATAGGCTGAAGACTCCTGGTCCAGTTTCTGCTCGGTCATCTTGCGCAACACTTCAATGCGCTCCTGATCCGGTGCAATTCCCTGTGCCCGCGCCGCGTCTTCCTGCAGTATGGCCATAACTCCAGCCGCCTGTTCAGCTCCCATTACTCCAATCCGGCTGTTGGGCCAGGTGAACAGCAGCGTGGGATCAAAGGTCCGGCCGCACATTCCGTAGTTGCCGGCGCCAAAGCTGCCGCCGACGATAACGGTGAATTGGGGTACGCTGGAGTTCGCAACTGCATTGATCATTTTGGCACCATGCTTGATGATGCCCTCCTCTTCGTAGCGGCGTCCTACCATAAAACCGGTGATGTTCTGAAGGTAGATGAGCGGCGTACGTGTCTGGTTAGACAGCTGTATGAACTGAGCCGCCTTCATAGAAGAATCTCCGAAAAGCACACCATTGTTGCCAAGAATACCAACGGGAAAGCCGTTGATATGGGCAAATCCGGTGACCAGCGTCACACCATAGTCGCGCTTGAACTCATCGAAGCACGACCCGTCCACCAGACGCGCAATTACCTCGCGAATGTCGAAGGGCCGGCGAAATTCGACCGGTATGATACCCAGGAGCTCATCGGGATCGTAGCGTGGCTCTTCGGGTACGGCAAGCACGGCTCGTATCTCCTTGCGCCAGTTTAGCCGAGACATTAATTCGCGCCCGATACGAATGGCGTCGGCATCGTCCTCGGCTAGGTAATCCCCAAGCCCGGAGACCCGGGTATGCATCTCGGCGCCGCCCAGGGACTCATCATCTACTTCTTCCCCAGTAGCCATCTTGACCAGCGGTGGTCCGGCCAAAAAGACCTTGGCCTGACGCCTAACCATGACTGTGTAGTCGGAGAGACCAGGAACATACGCGCCGCCAGCGGTGGAGTTGCCAAAGACCAGTGCAATCTGCGGCAGGCCCATTGCCGACATACGCGCCTGGTTGGCAAAGATGCGCCCACCCTGATCAGCAAAGAACTCGGCCTGATACAGCAGATTCGCTCCTGCCGACTCGACCAGACTAATGCTGGGCAGATGATTCACGCTAGCGATCTCCTGGGACCGCAGCGCCTTTTTGACGGTCATGGGGTAGCTGGCTCCGCCTTTAGCCGTGGCATCACTTACGCTTATCATCCAATCGACACCAGCTACCGTCCCGATCCCATTTATGCTGGAAGCGCACGGCGACTCATCGCCATACATGCCGAAGGCGGCAAGGGTCGACAGTTCTAGGAACGGTGAGTCCGGATCTAGCAGCAATTCCAGACGCTGCCGTGGTAGCAACTTGCCGCGCGCGAGGTGCCGCTGGCGGGCGCGTTCGCTACCTCCCTGGCGTACTCTGGCCTGCCGAGCGTGAAACTCCTCGAGGAGCAGGCGCATCGCCTCGCGGTTTTGCTGGAACTCCTCGCTCTTGGGATTGACGCTGGTCGCAAGAACGGGCATGCGTGGATCTCCCTCGATAAGATATAACTCGGATAAGGCCTAGAAACAACAGCTATCTTTGAAGCCGCAAACTGGACAGATGCTGGCTTTGCCGCCTTTCAGGTCGGGCATGGGCATGCCGCAGACCGGGCACGGCATCTCCCCCGCCCACCGCACGCCAGGCGCATAACTCGCTTCAAGCGGTTCTTCATAATTGGATCCATGCCCGGCACAGGAACCATCGCAATTATAGCTTGTCTTGGCGGGAGGAACGGCATCGTCTCCGTCAGCTCTTGGGGGCATGCCCGGCATAGGAATGTATACACCTATTTTCGTCTCGCGACTCGCGAAAGAACCCTCAACCGACTTCACCATGTGACTGGGCAAGAACCACCTCCCCGCACGGCAAGTGACCCAAATGGCCGCCCGCCTGCTCTCGACCGCTATACTTTTAGAATAACTACCGGGTATCTTGCTCTACCTAGCTCGGTGTCTCCAGCTCGCGGAAGCGGTAGCCAACACCGCGCTCGGTCAGGATATAGACGGGATGCGCCGGATCACGCTCCAATTTCTGGCGCAAATACGTGATATAGAGTCGCAGATAATGCGACTCATCCCGGTACTCGTGCCCCCAGACGCGGGAGAGTAGCATATCATGCGATAGCAGCCTTCCGGCATTATTGACCAAATGATAGAGAAGCCGATACTCGGTCGGGCGTAACGAGACTTTCTGGCCACGCACCCACACCTCGCGCTTGCTGAAATCAATCGTCAGATCCTTATCGACGACTATTTTGGTCTTGCGCGCTGGCTTGGGCATAAACGTTCGTCGCAGCAGTGCCTTGATACGCGCCTGTAATTCTTGGGGACTGAATGGCTTGGTAAGGTAGTCATCGGCGCCGATCTCCAGCCCGCGAATTCGGTCGAACTCTTCCTGGCGAACAGTCAGCATGATCACCGGAACGCTAGAGACCTCGCGAATATGGCGCAGGGTTTCGAATCCATCCATCTCCGGCATCATCACATCAAGCACGATCAGATCCGGCAAGTCTTCTTTCAGGCGCATAATAGCCTCCATGCCGCTTTCAGCCTCAGCCACTCGGTAGCCTTCGACCTCCAGATTCAAACGCACAATGTCTCGCAGTCTTGGCTCGTCATCCACCACCAGTACCGTCATGCTACGTGGATCGAAGGTTTCATGCTCCATCATTGTTCAGGTCTCCGCCAAAAATGACCATTGCCGCCTCCGGCTTCTGCTCGCGAGGCAGGCTGAATGAGAATATTGAGCCCCGGCCAAGCTCACTTTTTACCCAGATATGTCCACCATGGGCCTCAATGATAGCTTTACATATATAGAGGCCAAGCCCAGCGCCCTGGGTGCGTCGTGCCGACGAGTTATCCACTCGCTGGAAACGCTCAAATATGCGCTCTTGTTCACGAAGGGGAATGCCTTGCCCAATATCGGTGACACTGACAACCAGTTCTTCATTGGTTGCCCTCCCACGCACACGGATGGATTGGCCCCTCGGTGAGTATTTAACGGCATTGTCAAGAAGATTCATGATCACCTCCTCGATCCGGTCACGGTCCGCCATAACCAGCGGAAACTGTGCTGGGAATCGTACGGTGATATCTCGGTCGGAGCTACGCGCCTTAAAGCGCCGTACCACCGAGCGTGTGACCTCCGCAAGGTCGATCTCACTTTGCTCCATTTTTAAGCCGCCGGCGTGTATACGCGAGGCATACAGCAGGTTTCCGACCAGATGGTTCAAGCGATCCGACTCTTCTTCGATGGCCTGGAGCCGTCCACGCAAAGTCTCGGCGTCCCAGTGCGCATCAGCCCGAGCCAGCGTCGAGGCATAGCCCTTGATGATGGCAATTGGAGTCTGCAGTTCATGCGAGACTACTGAGACGAAGGTGTTACGCAACTCCTCTGACTCGCGCGAACGGGTGATGTCGCGCACATTTAGCACACAGCTGACCGGCTGGCCGCCAGGGGCACGTACCGCGGCTGCCGTCACCGAGACATCCACCGTCTGACCGTCACGCGCCAGGAGAATCAGCTGGTGATCGGTGATGGCTTTGCCGGTTTCTATGGCCAGCACCACTGGATCATGTTCGTAGCCGAGTGGATTTCCCTGTATATCACGCGGCAAAAGTACGTCATGATAGAATCGGCCCACTACTTCATGCTGGCGCCAGGCAGTCATCGCCTCCATGGCCGGATTGAAGCCGGTGATGCGTAGCGCGGCGTCGATGGTAATGATACCATCACCGCTAAAATGTAAGATCGAACTGAGTTGCCAGTTCTCCTGACGCAACCGTATCACTTCCTGGTGCAACCGTACCGCCGCCGTCAACTCACCAATGAGCGCCTGCCGGCGGTGAGGGTCTACCAGCTGGCGTCGCGCGGAGAATCCTTTCTGACCAAGAAAATGTACCTCACCTACGGTGCCGGCGAGATCGCCTAGCCGTAACGTCGCTATTTCGCCGCCCCATAGATCGGTATTGACCACAACTCTTGGCCGGCCGTCCAAGGGTTCGGGGGTGTGGTCTTCGACCAGGAATGCCATGATGCGCTGGACGGTTTCGCGCTCGATTCCCCAGCTAATGAGAGTGACGTCCTCTAGCGAACGGATAGCGGCTGCGCCGTCGCGCTGTCCTTCATCGCGCAAGAGAAGTATGCTGGCACCACCTTCTACCAGCGTGGTAGCATGTCCCAGCGCACGGTAGAGCGCATCTCCCGAACGAATCTGCTCGGTTGCGCTGGTGGACCAGAGGATTGCCATCACCTGAGCCTCGTCTACATTCGAGAATGTCACTAAGAGTTTGGAACAGTAGGATGCATTAGATGCCGTACAAACCGCAACAACGGCGTAGCATTGGGGCATCGTACATTCTATCATATCATTGATACAAGTTGAGCCGCAGCACTTCTCGCGTCTGCGATGACCTGCCGAGAGAAGAGGTCGCGCGCCTCCGGCCGGAGTACCGCCTTACCGCCAACCACTGGGGTAAAAATTGATGAACTTTGATATCTTTACGCTGTTCCCCGATATGTTTTATGGCCCGCTAGGCCACAGCATTCTCTCGCGTGCCGAGGCGGGTGGCCTTATCCAGATACATTTGTACAATCCACGCGACGCGACTACCGACCGGCATCACGTAGTGGACGATTATCCCTATGGAGGCGGCGCCGGCATGGTCATGAAGCCTGAGCCAATCTTTGCTGCGGTCGAGACCGTCTATCAGGGCGGCCCCATTATATTGATGAGCCCTCAGGGACGCCGATTTACCCAGGAAGTAGCGCGGGAACTCGCTCTGGAGCCGCGCTTGACCTTTCTTTGCGGCCACTATGAAGGGGTTGACGAACGGGTGCGGGAACACTTGGTCACTGATGAGATCTCAGTCGGTGACTTTGTGCTGACGGGCGGCGAGCTGGCGGCAATGGTGATAGTTGACGCAGTAAGCCGGCTGTTACCAGGCGTTCTGGCTCAGGGATCTACCGCCGAAGAATCCTATAGCGACGGGCTGCTTGAATATCCCCATTACACTCGTCCAGTAGAGTTTCGCGGCTGGCGCGTACCAGAAATACTGCTAAGCGGCAACCATGCGGCTATCGCGCGCTGGCGTCGCAAAGAGTCGCTACGCCGTACGCGCCAGCGCCGGCCCGATCTCCTGGAGGAACTCTCAAAGGAAGATAGAAAATTGCTCACCGAGACGGAAACCGACCCGGAAGGATTATGATCCACTTTATCTCGGTTCCGGCTACATCAGGCTGTATCTATCTGGGCACCGGTTGTTACTGGCCGGTAAAGGTCTCGTTACATTCTACGGGACGTCGCTAACCCATTCTTTCCCGAAGAGAAGGTACCGCAGTACTAAAGAAATTCCTGAGTTGCCAAGCTGCTACGTATAATCGACCCATATTGCGTTCTCCGTAGGTCTTGCAAACAGTGCCGTCTGTGCCATCTATAGGCCCCTAGGATAGGAGAATCCTGATGGAGACGCCTTATGTTAGCCTCATTATGCCGGTGCGCAACGAGGCAACACCAGCTGCCGTTTCGTTCTAATTGATAGAGAATAAACACCGACAACCGGTGCCGGCACAGGGGGAACTGGCATACCGATGGGGAAATTTCGTATCTCTGAGCGTCGGCTCCTGCTGATGGCTGGGGATGTGGCAGCTACCGCCGCCGCAGTTCTCATTGCGCTGGCCCTATGGGCGCAGCTAAAGCATGAGCGCTTTGATTTGCTGTTTATTTTGCAGCAGATCTATTGGCTGCTGATCCTTCCATTGGTCTGGCTGATACTGGCAAACGCCAATGACTATTACAACCTTCGGATCGCAGCCCGATTGCGAAGCAGCCTCTTGCGCCTGGTTCAGATTATCATGCAATTGATGCTCCTGTATCTGGCCACATTCTTCCTCTCGCCACCCGGCTCGCTCCCGCGAAGATTTATTGTGTACTACGCGGTCATCTCCCTGGTGCTCATTGGATTGTGGCGCGTTTGTCGTATCTTTCTGATCGGATGGACTGGTTTCCGCGTGCGGGCCGTGATCGTTGGCGGAGGTCAGCCCGCTGAACTGATCTGGCAGGCCCTCAAGCAGGAAGCGCAAGCGGATTACGAAGTGGTCGGTTGGGTATCCAGCCAACAAGACGACAGACAGTTTATTGGAATTGGGCAACGACTAGGCACAGGTACCGATCTGCCGGCGATTGCGCAACAACTCGGCGTCTCTGAATTGGTGATGGCCTATATCAATGAGATTCCTGACGATATTTTTCAAGGGGTCATTGCTTGCTATGAGCAGGGAGTCCAGATCGTCCCCATGTCACGCTTATACGAAGAGATTACTGGACGTATCCCAATCGAGCATATGGGCGAACACCTATGGTCCCTGGTGCTGCCGGTGCATGATCATACCCTTTCTTTTTCCGTCTATCTGGTGCTCAAACGCCTGACCGACCTCGTCCTCGGAATAGTAGGTCTGTTATGCTTTCTCGTTCTACTGCCGCTCCTAGCAGTCATCATCAAGTTTGACTCTCGCGGTCCGGTTTTCTATCGCCAAACACGGCTAGGCCACGGCGGAACCGAGTTTACCGTCTTCAAGTTGCGCTCGATGGTTGCTGGTGCGGAGCGTGGCAGCGGTCCTCGCTGGGCTACGCCCGGAGACATGCGCATGACTCGTTCGGGGCGCTGGCTGCGGAAAACACGCCTGGATGAGTTGCCGCAGCTCCTCAACGTGCTACGTGGAGAGATGAGCATTGTCGGCCCCAGGCCGGAACGACCTGAATTTGTAAACATGCTTGCCGGCAAGATCCCCTTTTACCGGGCCAGGCTGGCGGCCAAGCCAGGGCTGACCGGCTGGGCACAGGTCAACTACCGCTACGGCTCCACGACCGAGGATGCGTTGCGGAAGTTACAGTATGACCTCTACTATATCCGGCATCAGTCGCTTCCGCTCGATCTTATGGTCATCGTCAAGACGGTTGGCACCATATTGCTTATGCGGGGAACCTAAGCTCACATCGTCGTCTTCCACCAATCAATGGTGATCTCGGCATGGCCAAGGTGCAGCCCAAGGTGCTCGATAGTATGGGTGAGACAGCGCCGGTTCATGCGGTCGCCCGCTGGATGCCGGCTTATAGCCGCAAGCTGCTCACTGCTCATGCTCTCCAGCAGAGCTTCGGAGGCGGCTAGAAATGCCAGGAAGCGAGGACGAAGCTCGGGCCACGATGCCAGAGCCGCAAACTCGTTATCTCGCTCGCGGTCCAGTGAGGCATCTCCTACACAACTAAGCACCCACCATTCCGCGGAGCTGATGGCATGCAGGCTGATGACGGAGAGAGAGTTTGAGCTCGGGAACGGTGGGTGCCAGATGAACGCCTCGTCCGGAAGAGCGTCGAATGCCTCGACATACCAGGTGATAAGTCGCCGTAGATGATACCTATACAGCTCGGCTTCGTTGGTGGGCTCTTCTCCGGGCTTGGGTGGAGTCGGCATCGGCATGACTACTGCTCCTATGCTCCAACCAGGACACTCGCGAGCGTGCCCAGTCGCTCAATTTCCATCTCCACTAGATCTCCGGGTAGCAGCCAACGGTGGCGCTCGGTGCCCAGCTCCAGAATGCAGCCCGTACCGCAGGTTCCAGAGCCGATGATATCGCCGGGACGCAGACGTACATGCTGGGAAGCTCGCTCTATCATCTGGGGAAACGTGTAATACATGTTCTTGGCGTTGTCCCGGCTCAGTTGATCTCCATTTATGCGCCCAGTCATCGTTAAATCATACCGCTCATCCTTGCCGGAGCCGATTCGCTTCTCCGCCAACTCATCTGGAGTTACCAGATACGGTCCAATCGAAGTGGCAAAGTCTTTGCCTTTGGCAGGTCCCATATTGAGCGGCTGTTCGACACGCCAGAGATCACGGGCGCTCCAGTCATTTAGTACCATGTAGCCAGCGATATAGTCGGGGGCTTCATCAGCGGAGATATCGCGTCCCGCCCGTCCAACCACCGCTGCCATCTCCAACTCGAAATCAACCTCATGGCTAAGGCGCGGGTAGGGGACTGGCTCCCCCGGCCCATAAAGCTCCGAGGTATTGGAGAAATAGAAGACCGCAATCTGGTACCATTCGGGTATCATCCCGGCACCCCGGCGGGCACGCGCCGCTTGCACGTGTTGCTCGAATGTATAGAAATCGCGGAATGAAGGAGCATCGGGCACTGGTGCCCGCAGCGAGATCGCATTCATCTCGAGGACCAGACCGGCTTCGGCCTGCAGATCCTCGAGGCGCGCTCGTTCTGCCGTGACCAGCGCTGCTCGCAGTGCAGCCATACCCTCCTGCTCCTGCTGCAACAACTGGAGGACGGTGATTGGCTGAGACAAGGCCGGCAATGATGTCGTATTGCGAGCTGCCCAGCCAAGCAGCGTCTCAACATCTAGGATGTTGGTTTCACCAAGGAGGACTCCGGCCCGGCCGGTAGACTGAAGATTAGCTCCGGCCGGGATATAGGTAACCAGCTTCATCTCATACGTGCCCCTTTGCAGATTGATGTCACATGTGAGGTTTGGCTCGCTCTAACTGGCCGGCATCGCAACTTGCTGCCTGGACATGACCTTGCCGTCCGGGGCAACTCTGCTGCGGCTACCAGTGGTGGCGACCGCGCCGGCTACGGGTAGCGGCACCGTTCTATCGGTTGTGACGGCGGAGCATCCGGCAAGGTGAGTAATCGACGGCGGAAAGGTCGGAGACAGCCTGTCCCAGTGCAAATGCTCCCAGCCAGCCATGGCAGCGAGTCCAGCAGCCAGCATTTCCTCCATGATACCGCAGGCTGTCCAGTATTGCACACGCTCGCGTGCAGTCGCAGCGCACCCCAGGCTCTTGGGCAATTTGGACCAGGGAATTCCCGAGCGAAGCACGAAGAAGACAGCGTTAAGGGCACGCCGGTCGATTGGGCGAGTGCGCTCGGGATGCCTGACTGCCGGTAGCAACTCCTCGATTCTGTGCCAGAGCTCGTCCGGCAGCCGCCAATTGTCATCCCCTCCCTGGAGTTGCTGTTCCACTGGCGGAAGGCAGTGTTGTGGTGGCAAGTCTTCGCCGCTCATCTTGGCACTTCGCAGAGCGCAGCGTTTACGAGCGGAGTCGAGAGCGACTCGTACCTGCTCAATCAGGGATTGCGCACTGGTACTTGGCGAGACAACGGCGTGGACGCCAGCTCGCGCCAGATCTTCGATCTCAGAAAAATCCAGGCGCGTCATGACGACCAGCGCAATTGGTCGCTGTGCCAGTTGGCGTGCTAAGAGGGTCACCAGCCGGTGGCCAGACATGGACTGCGCTCCGTCACACATGAGGTCAACGGCATCCATATCCACCAGCACGACATCGGCCTGGACTCGATCAATTGCCTCGGGGAGACGGTTCCAGGTCGCCACATGGCGCAGATCATAGCTCTCCTGGCGTAAGCCGGCGGCGATGTCACCGCGACTTCGTAGGAGGGTCTGCGCGGTCAGAACTACAGGGACTACTGCTTGCTCAGAAGGACTTACTGGTAGAATTTGCCGGTCAGTTTGTTCGTGAACCACACTGTTCATGGTTTTTCTTGTGCGCCGTGCTCTCTAGCTGGGGAACACGACTCCTCCCAGCCTTCCCTCACGTGCAAGATGAAGACCACGTCAGGTCAAGGTGACCAATACTATGGTAAGTAAATCCTGATGCCTGTTCGGATTGCTGATCGGGTCAGCGGCAATCGGTGGAAGCCTCACCCGAATCCTGTACGGTAACTCTGAATGGCCAGCAACAGACCGGCACCTGTTCGGGGACCTTTAGCCCGTAGATCACGCCACTCTGCGGCCCGTCTGAACTAGACTTTCTCTAAATGAGAAGGCATGGACAGATGGGGAGACGCTAGGATTGTTTCTAGCTCAGAAGGAGACTATGCTGGCGGGGTGCCCCATGTGTAGCGGTTCGAGCTGGGACCATTCGGCGGCGTATCTCACCACGCCGTCTCCTTTCTTTCCCAAGTTCCCAAACAGTCTGTTATACGTTGAGACACTATAACCAGTAAATGGGTGACTGGGTGGCAATAGTCAACTAATTTGGATTATGGTTCCCACTGAAATATCCGAAATTCACGCATCCTCGGCAGACAAAAAGGGGCATAGGTTTGTGAATCGTTATGGTCGAATTGAGCTGTATACCGCAATCGCTTCGGCCGTGCTGGCAGTAGTGGCAGGCGCCTATCTCGTCATCACCACTTTTGCCGAGAACGAGACCTGTTACGGCATCAGTGGAGTTAAGATAGAGTGCCATACTATTAACACCTCCAACGCTGCCGCCACGGTTGGCCGGCTGGTGACTGTACTCAGTATGGTGCTAGTACTGTACGCATTCGGTGCCCTGGCGGCGCTTTGGCAGGGGCATACCCGCCAGTCCGATGCACGTGTGACCGCATATATGGCTTTAGTAACCTGTAGCCTGACCGTGCTGGCAATGACATGGGCAGCGCTTTACGGGGTAGGTTTCTTCTTTCTGCCAAGCACCATGCTGATCGTCATTGCCACCATCTCTGGACTGATCGCGCTGCTTCAGGCACCTAAGGATGCTGCGAACGTGGATCAATTGGCCGATAGAAGGCACGGTGGAAATGGCAGACGAGCAGGCTAGCCGCGATACGGTGGATCTCACTGGATCCATCGGTATTGTCATCTCCGGCGACAATCGCACTCCCATTTCGCCGTTGCACGAGGTGCAGTCGATCCTGGAAGAGCGCTTAGCTGGTCTCGGTGACGGGGAGACGGCTGGAGCCGAGAATGAACGGTCCGCCGCTGAATTACTCGGCGATTGCTTGCGAGCCGCCATGGAGGGCGGCGGCCGGCCAATGATCCTGCTGCGACATCTCCATGTGCATGCTCTCAAGCAATTGCGTGAGGTTGAATTCTGGTTTCCACGTCGAGGCAGTATCCTGATCGAAGGGCAGAACGAAGCCGGCAAGTCCACTGTGCTCGAAGCTATCTACTTTGGCCTCTATGGCGAGGCTATGATTGGCGAGAGGGCCCGCGCCACTCTCGAAGGTCTTCTACCTCATGACGGCAGCGCAGTTTACGTTGAGTTAACCCTGGCCATTGGTGAGGTAACTCTTGAGGTCAGCCGCCAGCTACTCCCTAAATCAACGGCACCAGGAGTCACACATGAAGCACAGCTACGAATACGGCGCGCTCAAATGCCACTAGAAGAAATCAACGGCACTGAGGCAGTAAACTCGCGTATCCTGCAAGAGATGAAAGGAGTCGATGGTGACACGCTACGCAACTCGTGCTTCATAGAGCAGAAAGGACTGGACCGCGTCGAATGGCTGGCCCGCTCCCAGCGTGACGCCTCGATTGCCAAGCTCGTCGGCATTCCGCGTCTACACCGTATCGAGCAAGAGCTAAGATCTGCTGCCGACGAGGCTAAGCGGCAGATGGAGCAGCTGCGCCGAGAGTATGAGATCGCTTCCCTGCGACAGGCCGCTACTGACGCAGAGTTCCTCGCCACTACCGCAGAGGAGCAAATGCACGCAGCCCAAGTACGCCTGTTACTTGAGGAACGTGACAGCCGTGACGTTGCAAGGGAGCTGCAGCAGCAGCAGATAGCTGCGCTAAACGCCACGCGGTATGGCCTGAGCGCCCGAATGGCGAGTGCCGCTCGATTACAAGCGCTCCAAATTGAGGTGGATAACGCCGCACAGCAGTTCAAGGAGTCCAGTGAGGCCCAAGCATTTCGCAATGAGACAGTGGCACTGCTGGAGAAACTGGAGCGCCTCGAAAAGGAGGCGCTGCCCATTCTCACACAACGCCTGAATACACTGGAAGTATTAGAAGGCGAGCTTTCTACTATTGAGGCTCTACGCGCTGAGGCACATGATGCCTCGTTCTTGGAGCAGCGAGTCGCGGAGGAACTCCGTCGGCATGAAGACTTTGTCACCGAAAAATGCCGGGAGCTGGCCGTCTCACCGGAACACGAGCTTGTCGCCATCGAACGTGGAAGAGCGGAGGCGGAGAGGCGGGATCTCGATGAACAACTTCAGGCACGTGAGACGTTGTTGCTGCAGTTACAGCAGCGCACCATGTATGCCGAGGAGACAATGACCGCCGCAGACCATGCACTTGCCAGACTTCAGGAGCGTCTGCTCTTGGAGGGCATAGATGCTGGAGAGCACATAGTGCGAGAAGCTGATCTCATCGAATGGCAGATATTTCATGAGCAGGTGGAACGGACTCTCCAGCAACATCGTGTCGAAATCAATGAGCAGCAGGCACTCGCCGAGCTAGCAACTATTGAGGAGCAGCTACAGACTCTACAGCAGGGGGAGGAGGCGGCGGCGGCGCTCAGTGCTCGCCTCGGTGAACAGATCGTAGAACTGCTGGCCCGACATATTCCAGCTAGCCATGTGTATTACGGCAGTGAGCCTCTAGACAAACTGGCTTCGGACTGGCCACTACTGGCTAATGTCGATGACGCGAGGTTCGACAGTTACGATGAGATGTACCGGACTGCTAGTCACGAGGCGCAGCAACTGCGCCAGAGTGCCGACACATATGCCAAGAGGTATGGGCTGGAAGCAACCGAGCTGGAGGTGGAGACTTGCAGCCAGCGCCTAACTGAAGGCGAGCGTCACCGCCGAAGGTATGAGTTTGCCGCCGAAATGGCCGAACAGCTGTGCGAACGCGTTCAGCAGCATATTCTTCCAGAGATGGAAGGATATGTGCGGAGGCTGCTGCCGGAGTTAACTGCTGGGCGCTATCGAGACGTAGAGTTGCTTGCCGAAGATCAGAGCGACCCGAGTTCTGGCATCAATATCAGACTCTGGGATGAGGCAGCCGGCCGGTACGTCGCCCAGAACGTGCTCTCCGGAGGCACACGCGACCAGTGTGCGCTGGCGCTGCGACTGGCTTTTGCGCTGGTCATGGCACCCAAAGAGTTCGGCACTATCCCAAGCTTCATCTTCCTGGATGAGCCGCTCAGCTCATTTGATGCGCAGCGCTCACAGGCACTAGTGCGGATCTTGGCGGAGGGAGCCATTTCGGAGCAGTTTGATCAAGTGGTGCTTGTCTCGCATAGCCAAACATTTCGCCGCGATGGTTTCCGCTTCTACATACGATTGGAGAATGGCCGTGTGAGCGAGTCCAATCTTCCACTCATGCCTTCAGCCGAGCAACTATGGCTGAGCAAGGACCCGCTCAAGCCGGAGGTCTAACCAATACGTGGGAATCATCGCCCGCTATGTGCGCTGGACCAGTCATGATGCCGGAGGTACGCTGCCTCCGCTAGATGTAGTTGCCGGGATAGTGCAGCCAGATACCCGGCGTATGCCGGCGTGGTGGCCGCCACTGGGCGTTGATGAGGCAATGGTACTGGTGCCGGCGCAGTGGATCGGTGAGTGGGACAGCGGACATACTCTTGCACCCGCTTATCAGTACCTGTGGCGTGTCCCACGGTCTCAGTTGAGGTCTCTACCCGCCTTACCGCAGCATGCCCCATATCGACCGGATCGACTGCCAGCCAGCGCGACTGGGCCACGGCAGACTGCTAAGGACGCGTGGCGGTCCAATCGCTAGTGTCGCGCGAGTGGTAAAGATGGAGCTTTACGCGTCGCCGCTAGGGCGCGAATGCGGTAAGGGCAATTGGCGAAGATCCGGGCTCATCCCCGATCTGCACTTCTTCAATGGCTGTGCTGTTGTCACTTATCGGGCGTTTGAGCATATAGCCGACTCCCGGAGTGGTTACGATGTACCGCGGCTTGCTCGGCACCGGCTCAATCTTTTCGCGTAGGTGGCGAATGTGGGCTTTGACCAGATAGGTGTCACCGGCTTCACCGAAGCCCCACACATGGGTGACAATCTGTTCAAGTGTGCATATATCATTAGCATTTGCGGCAAGCAGATGCAGCAGGCGACTTTCAGTAGGAGTCAGTCGCACATTCTTGCCGCTTACCGTAACCTCGTGCCGGATAGTATCCACCTCAATCGGTCCCACTGTAATGATGGTCGAAGGATTACGTAGCAAGGTAGAGCGGACTCGTCGGCTCAGCGCCCGGAGGTGAGCCAGCATTTGCCGTGGGAGAAATGGCTTCGCCAAGAAGCCATCTGCCCCGTTCTCTAAGTACACCGACTCGGCATCCTCTCCATTGGTTCTTGCTACCACGAGAACGAGAGCGTCATGGGAATCTCGCATTTCGCGGCAAAGAGCCAGGGGATCAGAGTCACTAGTAGTCTCTGGATCAATGATGACGACATCCGGCTCCTTTTCGAGCCATACCTGCCGCGCGCGCTGGTTGGTGAAAGCATAGTGAACTTCGTAGCCCCGGGTTCTCAGCCAGCCTGTCACCATCTCCACCATGTCGCGATCGCGATCCACCACCAACAGCTTCATTTCACCCTCCGCTGCGGTCGCAAAGTAAACTGATTGTATTAGGCCAAAAGCATGTTCTGTAATTAAGAGGAGGCGCGCATGCGCAGCATTTTCTAGGGGCGCACGGTGAGCCACCTCACTATCTAGCAATTACCTAGCCACGAAAGGGGAAAAAGCGCGCATACCCATACGTAATTCGATGTCGGACTTCAACAGCCACTTCGAGAGCTGTATCGCTAGAGAGTATCAAACCCCATCTCTTGCCTCTACCATACCTGTGATGTTTCTCGTGGTACACAAGAACATTCAGGCACTATAGGGCAAGAGTCTGGCAAGTATTTTACCTCATCCATACTGTCCAAACGAATTAGCTGAAGCACAGCAACTTTATAACACTATTTATCCAGTAGCCATCACCCGAATTGTTGGGCACTCGCAAGAAACAAGCGTAATTATTTGGTCTACATAAACAATGATTAGAATACATATGGCATATGCAGTGGGTTAGCAAAGAAAGATCAGCTGCCGCTCCGTCTCAGGTCATACGTATTATGCGTGGCAATGGGGCTTACGCGCCACCCCGCCCATTGACCATAACCAGCACGGTCAGAACCATGAGCTTGATATCATAGGACAGCGACTGGGTTTCCAGATACTCGATGTCCTGGTCAACCATCTCCTGAAAAGTCACTCGGCCGCGCCCATATACCTGCCAGATACCGGTCAAGCCTGGCTTTCCGGCCAGGCGGAGCAGATCGTGAGGGCCATACAGTTCGACTTCATAGCGAAGTGGCGGCCTGGGACCGACCAGCGACATATCACCTTTGAGCACATTCCACAACTGGGGTAGCTCGTCAATGCTGGTCCGGCGTATGAACTTTCCCACATGAGTGACCC
>JBKQTH010000445.1:0-16750 GCA_052143275.1 Ktedonobacterales bacterium
CTGCTGCTCCGGCTTCTGTGCCACCGCGCCCTGTTTCGCTGCGTGTCTGGCTGCCTGTCTGGCTGCATCCGTTGCCGCCACTCTGATGGCAGCGGATGCCAGCACCGCGT
Organism: Ktedonobacterales bacterium; assembly: GCA_052143275.1. Classification (GTDB taxonomy): domain Bacteria; phylum Chloroflexota; class Ktedonobacteria; order Ktedonobacterales; family JADMIN01; genus JAJPKE01. Next base: position 111 of record JBKQTH010000445.1, read on the forward strand.
CCTTCAGCAGGAACTGGCCAATCAAGGTGAGAATGGGAAAGCCGGTCACGGCAGGGGCAATCACGAAGATGGTCAGCGTCCCAGCGAACAGGACCAGCGTCGCCAGAGCGACATAGCGCACCCACAGGCCAGCGATCAGCAGCACGCCAGCAATCACTTCAAGCGCACCGAGCGCATAGACGAACGCACTGGACGCCAGGAAAGGCAGCGACAGCGAAAGCAGGATAACGATCGGATGGGGGTTTTGCAGATGCAGGGCTCCGATCCAGAGCAGTACCAGGCCCAGACTGATGCGTAACAAGTAGGGTGCAATCCGTTCGACCCACTGAAACACGGTTTTCATCTCAACGCCTCCTTTAGGCTCGCTCTCCTGAGCAGCCGGGCGTATGGCTGGCAACACTCCAAAAGAGCGCAAAGCACACTCCCAAACACTACAGGGACAAGATCTCCCGGTTCAAGCGCTGCACGACGCAATCCAACGGGTCTGCCGCACGAAAGCAGTTGGTCAAGAGAAACGCTCCTTGCAACGATGTCACCAGATCAATGGCGAGATCATGGGCCTCCTGCTCCCCCTGGCCGAGCAGGCGAAACTGCGCCTGCACCCAGTCCAGATAGACCTGCAAGAGCCCGGCGGCGGCGACAGCAAGGGCACTTTCCTCCTTATTGAGTTCCTGACTCAGGCTGCCGTAGGGACAGCCAAAGCGCTCGAATATTGGCTCCGCCTGGCGCTCGGCTGCCAAAAACTCCAGCAAGCGCTGGCGCGGGTCTGGCAGCTGGTCACACTGCGCCAGCAGCATGTGGATATCCTGCACATGCGCCTGGATCACAGCCTCCACCAGGGCATCCTTCGTGCGAAAGTGATAGTAGACGTTGCCCAAGGGCACCTCGGCCGCCTGGGCGATGTCTGCCAGGCTCGTCCGAGCCACCCCGTGCTGTGCGAACAGGGTTTTGGCAGCCTCGATGAGGCGGTCCCGTTTGAGCGTCGTTGGCATCCATATCCTCCTTCCAAGCAAGTTAGTTGACTAACTTATCGCCTGAAGAAAGGATACCGTAGCGATGGGAACGCTGTCAAGAAAGGAGAGGCGATCACCGGCAACAGGATCTGGGGGGTTCTTCTTAGCTTTTCGACGAAACCAGACCAAGGGTTCAGCCCACGCTGCATGCGGTGCATTCCCATCGGGACACGCCTCATGCCAAGCCAGAAGATCAACCAAGATCTGGCGCTTGATCGTGTGCTATCTCATGATACATCCATCTCTCCCTGAGAGTGCGATAGTAGTCAGTCCAGTTAGGTTTGACACCTGGATCGACTGCTCGGCAACCCGATGCGGCTGTAGAGCGAAGCACAACTGCCAACTCATCTACGTTTCCGGCGCAGCTCGCCCAGCGTTAGCTGGGAACGTTGCATCTTGGCTGACTCTGCTTACACTTGGAGTGGAGTTAACGAAACGCGCGCCACCCACGGCAGGCGTCATTCGCGCGACGGTAAGGGAGCAATTACGATGGCGACATCCGCATCTTCTGGGCACACCAGCACACCACAGCTGGTCGTCGATGCATGGGCACAACCCGTCCTCAAAGCGGGCTTTCTGCCCGAAGTTGTTCGGCTCTTTGAGCAATCAGGATCGGCGCATCTACTGAATCACGACCTGAGCGCAGAGCAACTCGTGCAGCTCATGGACGAGGCCGGGGTGCAGCGCGTGCTGCTCTCTGCCTGGCATCGACCAGGACAGTCCCTTATCAGCAACGACACGGTTGCTGCCATCGTTCAGCAGTTCCCCGACCGTTTTGTGGGCGTGGCCGCCGTCGACCTGGAGAAGCCGGTTCAGGCCGTGCATGAGCTCCGGCGCGCCGTGTGTGATCTCGGTTTCAAGGCACTGCGCGTGGTACCGTGGCTGTGGAACCGTCCGCCCAATGACAAGTTCTACTTTCCGCTCTACGTTGCCTGCATCGAGCTAGATGTCCCCTTCTGTACTCAGGTCGGCCACACTGGGCCGCTGATGCCGTCAGAGACCGGCCGGCCCGTTCCCTACCTCGACGAGGTGGCCCTCACCTTCCCCGAGCTGCGCATCGTGGCGGGCCACATCGGACATCCCTGGACTGACGAGATGATTGGCGTGGCTTGGAAACACGCCAACGTCTACATTGACACCTCGGCGTATTTGCCGCGCTACTATCCGCCGCAGCTGCTGCACTATCTCAAGACTTATGGGCAAGACAAGGTGCTCTTTGGCACCAACTTCCCGCAGTTGTCCTGGGCCAAATGTGTCGAGCAGGTGCACGCCCTGGACCTGCCGGCGCCAGTTCAAGCCAAGTTCCTCTGCGAGAACACGCGCCGTGTCTTCCACTTATCAGATGCTGCTGGTGGCTCGACAGGCACTGGGCCCTGAGGGGCTCCGGCATGCGGGCGCGCTCAAAGCTTTCTCGCCGAAGCCGACATTTGTTAAGGTGGCCACACATTCAAGCGCGCTCTCGGGCTAAGAAGACAGGATAACTAACGTACTCTACGCTGTTGGGGAGACTGGAAGTTCTTGAGTGCAGTAGGCGCAACGGCTGGCCATCAGCGGGATTGTGCTAAGGCAGTAGGGGCAGTCCTTGGTCGTTGGGTCGGGTGGAGCTTCACCACTCTTGCGCCTAGCCTGCAGAGCATTGATGGGTTTAATGACCAAAAAGAAGATGATCGCCGCAATGATCAGAAAGCTCAGGACTGCGTTGATAAAGTCACCGATGCGAAACACGCTGTGGTGGATGGTAAAGTGGATAGCGGAAAAATCCGGTTGCCCTCCAATCGCCGCAATGAGCGGCGTAATCAGGTCACTGACCAGCGCCGTCACGATCGCCCCGAAAGCTGCACCAATCACTACTGCGATGGCGAGGTCAATGACATTACCCCGCAGAATGAACGCTTTAAACTCATCAACAAGTTTCATTGCTGATCCCCCTTGGTATCGACCACAGTCCCCAGAATTAACCGGAAGCTACTCCATGCGAGACAATCAGCATAACACGCTTAGATGCCTGCTTGCAAACGGTGGCCGCCGGCACAAGAATGGCAGCAGATCACCCGCACCGCACATCCCAAATGCAAGCGGGTACCGCATAGGCTGGTGTCAAAAGCCTTGGCAGCGAGCAGACATAGCATGTTCTTCCCAATAAATCAGGGATCAGTGCACGAGCAAAAAGCGAGCGAGCCGCTTACGGGATAGAGAATCAACATGTGACCTGCGCCCCAGATTCCAGGAATCAACGGCCGTCGTGGCACCATAGCATGATCGCTGACCGTACGGTTTCACCAGACGCTCTCTCCATTCTGGGTCCGCCTCGTGTGAAGATATCTCGTGTGAAGATATAGGGAATGGTAACGTAGTGTATGGTGGCGTGTACTCACAATGGCACTAGGCCACGTCTTGAGAATGTGGAATCCGACGTACGGCGAGGCACGGGAAAACGCTATTATGGCGCTTCCACCACCTGACTCTTCACAAACAACTTCTACGCCCGTGCCACCTGGGAGCAATCAGCAGGCGCGGCGACGAAGAAGAGTGCGCCTGGCGCTGACCGGCATCGTTGCAGGTTGTGCTGTCCTAGCACCCGTCATCTGGCAACCCATCATGGTGAGCATCGCTCAGACGCTTCGCCCCCCCGATAAGCCTCATGTTGATTTTCATACCCTGGCCAGTGAGGCAAGCGCGCACATGTCGATCATCATGGCCGCCACGATCCTGGCGCAACTCGCACTCGCGGCGCTAGCAATCTACTTAGGCCGTGGGGCACTCCATGTCCCTTCGGATGATGTACTGCTGAGGCGGCTGGAAAAATGGGCAATAGGCAGTCTGGTCATCGGAGTGGCCGTTGGACTCGGGCCTACACTCGTTCCATGGGTGCTCCGGTTCTCAACATTCTTTCAGGGCAGTGAACCGCTCTATACTGTCATGATGGCAGGTGCGATGGGGAGCTTCGTCCTGAGTGGCATCACCATTCACAACGTGCCTCCAGCATCGTTTGGGCAGGCACCTGCCCAGGGACGAGTGTGGCAATATGGAGTGCGCATCAGTCTAGCGGTGGCTTCACTGGTCGTGATAGCGTGGTTTTGGAGCGTTTATTTTGTGTGTCTATTTATCATAAATTTTTTCCTGGTGGGTTTTTTCCTTCACTCGCCCATCTAGTGTGCGCTCGGAACGTAGCTACTGAAAAATCGGCCTACCGCACCCAACTCTGAACGTCTGTCTATTCCAGTTCAAGATACAAGGAGGCTTTCATGTTGCCGCTTACCAATTGGTCCAATTTTTACGTGATCATCGGCTCTTCGGCTGGGGCGCTGACTGGTTTGACATTTGTGGTGATCACTCTGATCGCGGGGAGGCGGGTAGAAGACGCGAGACAGGGTCTGAATGCATTCACTACTCCAATCATCGTGCATTTTTGCGCGGTGCTCGTGGTTACGGCACTCCTCAGTGCTCCGTGGACAGCCCTTGCGCCAGTTGCCCTCCTGCTTGGTCTGGGGAGTCTTGGTGGGTTGGGCTACGCGACCCTGGTTGTGTGGCGACTTCGACATGTGACCAATTATGAGCCGGAGTGGGACGACTGGCTGTGGTATGCGGTGCTGCCATGCGTCGCATACACGGCGCTTCTGGTCTCGGCGATCGTGCTGCCCAGCCATACTACGTCGGCGCTCTTCGGTATCGCTGCAGTGCTGGTGCTGCTCCTGGTCGTTGGGATCCGCGACGCGTGGGATGTCGTCACCTACTTAGCGTTCGATCAGCTTGCTCAGCAAAACACCGAGCCTGACCAGCAGGCATCTGGTACTGAGCGCGCATAGGATCGGCACGCTTCGCCATGCCCGGCCACTGCCGGGGCACTCCAGGGCTTGCTCGCCGATACAGGGCCCAGCCTGCCTACACTCGATTCTTAACCCAAGTGTCGAGGAAGCGGCCGATCTCAGGGAACGCTTTGACGTGATTGGCGCGCTTGCTGAGGCCGTGGCCTTCATCTTCGAAGCGCAGGTATTCTACGGAGATGTCGCGAGCACGAAGCGCTGAAACGATCTGCTCGGCCTCGCTCACCGGCACGCGCGGATCATTGGCGCCATGCACGACGAAAAGCGCGGCGGTGATAGCGTCCACATGGTGGATGGGCGAGATGGCTTCGAGGAAGTCACGGTCGTTTTCGAGGCTTCCATACTCGGTCTCGCGCAATTTGCGACGCCAGGGTCCTGTATTTTCTAAGAAGCTGACGAAACTGGCGATACCGACAATATCTACGCCGGCAGCCCACAGGTCGGGATACGTGGTCAGCGCCGAGAGCACCATGAAGCCGCCATAGCTGCCGCCCATAACAGCGATGCGGCGAGGATCGGCGATTCCCTGGTCGTCAAGCCAGCGGACCGTGGCGGCAAGATCGGCCACAGAGTCCATGCGCAATCTCACGTCGTCCAGGCTCTGGAAGGCGTATCCATAGCCAGTGCTGCCGCGCACGTTCGGCGCCAAGACCGCGTAGCCACTCGCGACCAAATATTGGCAGACAGGGTCGAAGGTTGGCCGCGCCTGACTCTCCGGACCACCATGAACGAAGACGACCGCAGGCAGAGAGCGCGGTTCAACCTCACGTCGCAAGAAGAGGTAGGCTGGGATCTGACGTCCGTCGAAGGTAGGATACCGCACAAGTTGTGGGGCTACGAAGGCGGCGTCTGGCAGCCCGCCTCGGGCGCTCTGCGTTGCACGCCAGCGCGTCCTGTTCGCTATGTCCCAGATCCAGACATCCATGGCATCGTCCGGCGGAGCGAAGGTGAACGCGATGCGCCTGCCGTCTGGTGACCACCGCAGGCCCGCGACTACTCCTTGCGGCAGATCGGGTGACGGCAACGCAGTGCGTCCCTCCCATCCGGCCGAGATGTCGAAGAGCTCGACCTGCGAGGCGCCGTCCACATTAGTCACCAGCGCCATGCGCTGTCTGTCGGCTGAGAGACTGAGGCCCTCAGCATCCCACTGGTCCTCGCGAAGGTAGGTCATGTCTCCTGTGGCGAGATCAATCCAGGCGGGGGAGAGAAACTGACGTCCACAATCGCTGAGCAGGTAGAGGCCATGGCCATCCGATGACCACTCCGGGGAGATGTGCCGAGCAGGGCCTTCGGAGACATCAGCGGTAAGCTGTCGTGCCTCGCCGGTTGCTGTATCTACTAAAAGCAAGGCGTTACGGGTATTCGAGTCGAACCGCTCCACCAGTACTGCGCGCCCGTCGGGTGAATAGCCCACGGGATAGTTCGTACCATCATGGCGTAACAGCAGGCGTGGCTCCGACGTCAGATCTTCCACGGCACGCTCGAAGAGGTCGAAGAAGCGCGGATCACGGGCATTATTCGCATAGACAATGCGTTTGCCATCGGGCGACCACCCAGTGCTCGCGGCACCGTCCTCCTGCCAGCCACCGAAGACGTGAATGGCATCCGGTTCGGTTGTCAACGGTATGAGCGTGGTGCCGTCACCACTCAGCAGGAAGAGCTGCGTGCGCTCGTTACCGCCCACGTCGCCGCCGACGATGAGCTGGTCATCAACGGGCGAGTAGGATGCGCCAACGATACGCTCGCCGCCGAACGTCAATTGCTGAGGCCAGGCCGCCTCACCTCCGACTGGCGCAAGGGTCATTCGCCACACTTCAGCGACGCCCGTGATGTCGGTCAAGAAGCTGATGTGATGCCCATCTGGCGCGAAGCTGGCGCCGTAGGCGGATTGTACGTTGAGGTAGCGAACGAATTCGAACGGCATGGCTGGCCTAGTCTGTGTGCGATTGGTCTGTCCTGCGCCCATGAGATACCTCCTGAAGCCCGGCACAGGGCCGGGAATCATCTATAAGCTCCATATGGGAGATTCTAGCGAAAAGGGGAACGGCGAGTACATGGTTGGAAGACTTCGATAGCCGACAAGACTGTGTCCAGCACGCACCCCCTACGGCATAGATCTTGCATGCCTCGCCGGCCAGCATCATGCGTGGTGCATTTCTCCACTCGGAAGAGAACGGAGAGTGCGCAAAGGATGCGTGCAGTGTACGTCGTAACGGACAAGGGGCTGAATATGCATCTTCCTATGCGCACTCTGGCGTTGATCCTCGGCATTATCGGTGCCGTCATCGGTTTCGTTATTAACATTGCCAATTCCTCGTTGCACTTTGTTGGCCAGCTCATGGGCTTCACGAACAGCGGCGGCCACCTCTTCATTGGGACGCTGGTGTCGATTGTCGCCGTCATTGGCGCGATCCTCATCCTGTTCGCGCCCGAGGTAGGAGCGATCTTACTTATCCTCTGTACCATCGGCTACTTCGCGGCGATTGGATGGTGGGCGCTCATCCCGGCGATCTTCCTGCTCCTCGGGGCATGGCTAGGGTTCCAGTCCCGCTCAGAGCGCCAGTCAGCGATGGGCTAACGCTTTTTCGGCATCGTGGCGGGGTCCGCTGCGATCTGCAACTGTACCGGCATAATCCATCTCATTCTAAGTTTGCACGCGCCCTATCCAGAAGGCACGTTCGCCGTCTCGAAGAGGAGATTGTTCGACCGTTGCAATGCGCGCTGCCTAGTTCGCGACCCCCGGCCAGCGGCCCGTCGATACCACACGAATTGCACGCCACCTCCACGAGTGGTATACTCGCCACACCAACCAGCCCGCATCCTAGAGCAAGGAATCTTGCCCATGCCGAGGCATGTGTGCGCCCCACTGCCGAAGCCGATCCAGGCGTAGGGCGTACGCTTATCCTCCTCGCGCGGCGCGAGGAAACGCTCTGGATCGAACGTCTCGGGCGCAACAAAGTACTCGGGCATACGATTCGTGAAGGCCAGCATCACTAGAAGTAACCAGCCGGCTGGAATGGTATAGTCGCCGTACTCCATCGGCGCCGTCAAACTACGTGCGAGGAACGGCGTCGCCGGATGCAGGCGAAGTGTCTCTTTGATACAGGCATCCAACCCGATCAGACTGGTGAGGTCGGCTGGGGTGATGTCGCGTGTTCCCACACCGGCGCCGACTTCGGCCCCCGCGGCGGGCGTACGCTTCGGGGTGCTGCAATAGTTCGGCAAGCAGCCAGGTCATCGTGCTGGCAGTTGTATCAAAAGCAGCGAAGAGGAGTAGCCGCGCCTGATCGACCAGTTCGTTTTCCGAGAGCGGCGTGCCATCCTCTTGCCGGACATCCAAGAGCAGACTGACCAGATCGGTGCCAGGCGCGGCGCGGCGCTCAGCTACCAGCTGCCGCAGAAAGGCGTCCACCCTGCGCTTGGCAGCCATCGACCGTCCATAAGGGGTGAATGGCAGGTTGGCTCGGACTGGATCCATGATGCCGCTAAAGAGCTCGTTCCAGTCGGCGTTCAACTGCGCATAGGCGGGCCCCAGCTCGAGGCCAAGGACGAGCGAGCAGGCCATACGGAAGGTCATCTCACGGGCGTCCTTGTAGAACACGCGTGGGACCGTTGCCACTGCCGCTTCTGACGTAGTCGTAGTGGCGGGCATGTTCCACGTGTCACTGACGGAGGCAACGCTGCGCGTGATGCTCATCATGTAGGCACCGTAGTGCCGACTATGGAAGGCAGGAGCGACGACCTTGCGCTGAGCGTCGTGCGCAGCACCGTCGAGCGTCAGGAGGGACCCACCACCAATGAAGGGTTGATAACGAGATGCACGGAATATACCCATTCCTACCCATTTGTGCTCCTTTGTTCCCCTTGACTGCAACACGCGAATATGATACACTTGTTCTAGCAACCAAGAAGTGAAAGTATGCCTCCTCGGCAGGACTGCCCGGAAGCGTCGGAGAGATGCGGGATGCTGGTACAGCGGGCGTACAAAACGGAGCTGGACCCGAGCGATCGACAGGTGACGGCCTGCCGCCAGCATGCCGGCGCCGCGCGCTAGGCCTACAACTGGGGGCTCCGGGTCAAGCAGGAACGCTACCAGGTGACCAAGACGAGCCCCACCGCCATCGAGCTGCACCGCGAGCTCAATGCCCGGAAGAAGACTGACGTGCCCTGGATGTACCAGGTCTCCAAGTGTGCCCCGCAGGAAGCCCTGTGGAACCTGGATGCGGCCTTCAAGAACTTCTTCCGGCGGTGCGCGCCTGCAAGAAGCAGGGGAAGTGGACGGGCAAGCTCGGGTATCCCCGCTTCAAGACCAAGAAGCAGGGACTGGGCAGCTTCCGGCTCACCGGCTCCATCGTGGTCCTTCCAGACGCTATCGTGTTGCCTCGGCTGGGCCGGCTGCGGCTCAAAGAGCGGGAGTACCTTCCGACCTCAGGGGTGACGGTCCTCTCGGCCACAGTGAGCGAGCAGGCTGGGCACTGGTACGTGAGCCTGCAGGTCCAAGAGGAGCGGGCGGTACCCGAGAATACCGGACCAGTGGTCGGCATTGATCTGGGGGTGAAGCAGCTGGCCACCCTCTCCGATGGGACGGTGGTTCCCAATCCTCGTCATCTCAAACGGCGTCTGAAGAAGCTCAAACGGCTGCAGCGCGTCGTGAGCCGGCGGAAGAAGGGCAGCAAGAACCGCAAGAAGGCCGTCCGTACGCTCGCCAAACAGCATCGTCAAATACGGAACCAGCGACAGAATACGCTGCATCAGGTCACGACCAAGCTGGCGAAAACCAAGTCAGTGCTGGTGATCGAAGATCTGAACGTCAGCGGCATGCTTAACAACCATCACCTGGCGCAAGCCATTGGGGATGTGGGGTTCTACGAGTTCAAGCGGCAACTGCTCTATAAAGCGAGCTGGTATGGATCCAGAGTGGTCCTGGTGGACCGCTGGGAACCCTCCAGCAAGCGGTGTAGTGGGTGTGGCTGGATCGATGTCAACCTAACCCTCTCGGATCGGGTGTATCACTGCGACCAGTGTGGGCTGGTGCTGGACCGGGATCTGAATGCCGCGATCAATCTCGCGCAACTGGCCGGCAGTTCGCCGGACAGTCAAAACGCTCGGTGCGAGCTGTCAGCGCTGCCGCGACGTCTCGGCCTCGCGTGAAACTGACGGCGCGGAAGCAGGAACCCAACGCCGAGCATGGTCTGTCCATACTTGGGTAAGTTTGGGAGAACGGGAATGTCAGCTCCATGCCGTTTGCTGATCAGCAGTTTGATAAAATATTCAGCATTCATACAATCTACTTCTGGCTTGATCCATTTCAGGCGCTGCAAGAGATCTCTCGAGTCCTCAGACCTGGAGGCAGAATGGTCCTGACCGTTCTCTCCTGGAACGATTGATGCTCGGGGGGCAGTCAGCACTACATCCTCGCTCACGCTGCTGCAAGACCAGTTACTCTCTGGCATGAAACGCCTAGGATTCACCACGGCATCCCTGTACTATGGTCCAAGCTCTCGACAGTTCGCCATTACGGCGTTTGTCGGCATCAAGTAGGGACCGGAATAGGCACTTAGAAAGCACATGATATGATGAGGAGGAAGAGGTCACGGTGAGGTGCCGTTCCAACCTGGATGACCGGAGAGAGGCCCGGCGGAAGAGGAAGATGTGGAAGAGTTGGAGGAGCAGTATGAGAGCAATCCAGGTGCATGAGGTGGGTGGTCCCGAAAAACTCAAGCTGGACGAGGTGCCGATGCCCGAGCCTGGTCCGGGTCAGGTCCGGGTAAAATTGGATGCCTGCGGTGTCAACTTCATCGACATCTATGTCCGGACCGGCCAGTACCCCGCTCCGCTACCCCGGACTCTAGGAACGGAAGCTGCCGGCATGGTCGATGCTGTTGGGCCGGATGTAACGGATATACATCTAGGGGACCGGGTGGGATCGACCGAGTTTACCGGCGCGTACGCCGAGTATGCACTGGCCCCGGCCGCTCGGCTGGTGCGCGTGCCGGAGGGGATTGACACCAGGATAGCGGCTGCGGTACTGCTTCAGGGCATGACCGCGCATTACCTCACTCACAGCACGTTTCCGCTGAAGTCGGGCGACGCAGCGCTCGTACACGCGGCAGCCGGAGGCGTGGGCCTGCTCCTGGTACAGATTGCCAAGCGACAGGGGGCCACAGTCATCGCCACCGTGGGTAGGGAAGAGAAGGTGCAGCTCGCGCGTCAGGCCGGCGCCGACGACGTGATTGTCACCGCAAGCGAGGATTTCGAAGCGGCGACCAGGCGGCTGACCCAGGGTCGCGGCGTCGATGTGGTGTATGACTCGGTGGGTAGGACAACCTTCGACCAGAGTCTGAATTGCCTCCGACCTCGGGGGTACCTGGTGCTTTTTGGCCAATCCAGCGGCGCCGTTCCACCGCTGAACCCGCAGACGCTCAACGCGAAAGGCTCACTCTTCCTGACCCGTCCTACTCTCGCTCACTATGTCGCTACGCGCGATGAACTGGACTGGCGCGCAGGCGATCTCTTCACCTGGATCGCTTCCGGCGAGCTGGACGTCCGTGTCGGACGGACCTATCTTCTAGAGCAAGCAGCAGCCGCTCAGGAGGCACTGGCGAGCCGCGAGACCACCGGGAAGGTGCTTCTCACGCTCTGACCAGTAGGCACTCTGACCGGCGTGTGCGGCTTACTACCTGCTACCACGGTACCAGTGCTCCAAAAGTGTAGACTTGCACGGACTTGAGTGAATATATCGCTGGGAAGCGCAGTTCAACATTGGTCAGGTGTTCACTGGGCTATTCGGTGAGGATTGGCCGTGTGAGAATGGCGAGGTATGCGCTCCATGGGCCGACCGCGTCGGCGTATTGCCGTGACATGACCTCGACAATCTGGCCGATGTGGTTCAGGTCGTGAACCACCCAGGTTGCCAGCAGTTGGCTCAGTGTGACTGTTCCAAACTCTGGATGCGTTCCTTTGAGAGCGAGTTTCTCAGGCGTGATGTGCAACTCGCTCAGTGTCGCCAGATTTTTAGCCCGTGCCTGCTCGAACGCCGCTAGCAGTTGCTCGAGTGAGAACCCCTGATACCTCTCAAACATTGCCGTCCGATTGAATGAGTCGAAGGGTCGTTTCTCGCCATGCTCGAGGATGATACGAGTGCGCTCGACCCAGTCCGCGTCTTCGCCCTGCAGCAAGTGTCCGACGATATCATAGGCGCTCCAAGTATCCGGCCCCTCGTTGCTCGTTGTCCACGCCTCCGGCAGCCCGCGCAGGAACATCGTCAAGGTAGCTGGCGTCCGGCGCAGAATCTCGACAGCCTGCTCGTACTGGTACTCCATGCGCAACTCCTTTTGGAAAGCGAACGCTACAAGCGAACACCACACGATCAAGGGCATTGAAATTGTACCTCATGCTCACCGTTCCTGCCTCGCCTGCCTGCTGCCCATCTCTTAGCTTCCACGAACCGACTTCAGAGCCTTTGCCAGGGAGGTCACCAGTCGAGTCGTATCGTTGTTTGGTCAGGCCAAGCTTTTCGCCACGGCACCACCGGTGACACGGCCGGAGAAGAGACAGCCACCGAGAAACGAGCCTTCGAGCGCCCGATAGCCGTGGATGCCACCGCCACCGAAGCCCGCGACTTCGCCTGCAGCGTAGAGTCCAGGCACTGGGCGGCCGGTGGCATCCAGCACGCGGCCGGAGAGGTCGGTCTGAAGGCCCCCCAGCGTCTTGCGGGTTAGGATGTGCAGGCGCACCGCGATCAGCGGCCCAGCACCGCGATCGAGCAGCTTGTGCGGCGCGGCTGTGCGGATCAGTCTGTCACCGCGGTACGCCCGTGCGGCACGGATAGCCGTGACCTGCATGTCCTTGGTGAAGGGATTGTCCATCTCGCGGTCGCGGGCGATGATCTCGCGTTCCAACGTTGCCGGATCCAGCAGCGGTTCATCAGTGAGCGCGTTCATACCGCGCACGAGGTCGGGCAAGGCGGGCTCGACCACAAAGTCCGCGCCATGCTTCATGAAGGCTGCCACCGGCCCAGGCACGCCACCCGTGGCACGTCCGATAATCTTGAGGGTCTGCTTGTTCGTCAGGTCAGGGTTCTGTTCCGAACCCGACAGCGCGAACTCGCGTTCGATGATCCGCTGGGTGAGCACGAACCAGGTGTAGTCATAGCCGGTCCGCATGATATGAGCGAGCGTACCCAACGTGTCGAAGCCTGGGAAGAGCGGCACTGGCAACCGATTGCCCTGCGCGTCCAACCAGAGCGATGATGGCCCCGGTAAGATGCGGATCCCGTGGTTCGTCCAGATCGGATTCCAGTTTTGGATGCCCTCGGTGTAATGCCACATACGGTCGCGGTTGACGATGCGTCCACCGGCAGCCTGGGTGATGGCGAGCATGCGTCCGTCTACGTAGTCGGGCACGCCGGTGAGCATGTGCTTCGGCGGCTCGCCCAAGCGGGCTGTAGGCCAATTTTGGCGGACGAGCTCGTGGTTGCCTCCGATGCCACCTGAGGTGACGATCACCGCCTGGGCCGTGAAGACAAAGGATCCGATGACGGTGCGCGAGCTGGGTCTGCCGCGCTCCACCTCACTAGATTCAAGCACGTCGCCTTGGACACCATCCACCACGCCGCTGGTAACACTGAGGGCATTGACGCGGTGCCGGAACTTCAGCGTAATTAGGCCACGCTTGGCCGCGTGGCGCACGCGGCGCACGAAGGGCGCGACCACGCCGGGGCCAGTGCCCAGGTCACGTGGAAGCGCGGCACCGAGTTGCCCGGGCCAACCGCTCCGTAGCCACCGCGCTCGGCCCAGCCGACGATGGGGAAAAAACCGACGCCCATGGCACGCAGCCACGAGCGCTTCTCTCCGGCGGCGAAGGCGACGTAGGCCTCCGCCCAGCGGCGCGCCCACACATCTTCGTCATCCTCGCGGTCGAACCCGGCGTTGCCCATCCAGTCCTGCAGCGCCAGCTCGTAGGAGTCGCGGACTCCCATACGCCGTTGCTCCGGCGAATCCACCAGGAAGAGGCCGCCGAAGGACCAGAATGCCTGCCCACCGAGGCTCTGCTCCGGCTCCTGATCGAGGAGGATCACACGTTTGCCAGCATGAGCCAGTTCCGTCGCAGCCACCATACCCGCCAGCCCAGCACCGACGATAATCACATCCGCATCATCGTTCATGAATCGCTCCGCGCTCTACCTGAAGTGCTGCCTATCTTGTAACGTCTGGCTGGCAGACAGCCTGTCTCATGCGGATTGTACCTGTGTAAGTGCGGGTAGTCAACGAAGATGCCTCACTTGCTCTGTCGCAGATACATCTCGACTGGAGCAGTTGCTGGGCTGCGCACCGGAGCTAAACGATCCTCAGAAATCTGCCTGGACGGCGCGTCTGCCTGTGTGCCATGCTATCGCAGGCAACTCCTGCGAACACTTCCAACGACCAGCGTCCTGGCGTTCACTCATCACATCCCACCCGCATCGGCAGGGGCGCACGGGTGTGCGCCCACTTATGCACATTGCGTCAAACAAGGGGATCAGGAAGCCATCTGGTGGTGGTATGTCACCAGAGATGAAGCACATGATCCATCGAAGCAGAGGCAATGTGTTGGGAATCAGGGCTGCAAGCTATGGCGATGATCTTTTTGCGGTGTCCCTGATAGTATCGACGGGGCTGCCCCGTAGTCGCATCCCAGAGGCACACGGCGGTCGACGTGGCGCGTCCCACGAGCCATTCACCATTGGGAGACCAGTCCAAAAGGTAGCACCATGGGTCTACGCCTACGATCCACTGCCGAGTGATCGCCGTGGCAGCATCCCACACCTGAATGCGTCCATCCTGTCCACCCGTGGCGAGTAGCGCTCCATCGGACGACCAGGAGAGCGCCCGCACCTCGGCAGAGGAGAGAGTCGCGACAGTGGTTCCGGCCAACGCATCCAGAAGCGCTACTCCCCGCGCGAGACCTACGGCCAAGCCGGTCCCATCCGGCGACCAGGCCAGCGAGGTGATGCGAAAAAAGAAGCGCTTGGTCCACGTCACATCCCCACCCCGTGCATGGCTCACCCGTCCAAATGCTAGCGCTGTAAGATAGTCCTTCATGATCTTGATGAGCAGTCCGATAATGTGAGTGCGCTGAAGAACCTCTCCAAACGCACGGCAAAGAGACCAAGGTGGATACGGCAAAGTACTATCTACTCTTGACGAACTGGATCATTCCCTTAAAGTTACTCGCGGGCAGACATGCAGATGTCCAAAGTTTCGCGGGCTATTGCTACTATTGGGAGGCAGAAGCAAATGGGTCAACCCATCCCAAAGCGCCAACTAGGCAGGGGGTTCAGTGGCCACGGCACAGTTGGTCAACCTCTTCATCGCACACTACATTTAGCCAGAAAAGTTCCCGAAATTACCATCTACTTTTGGATCGCGAAATTGTTGACTACCGCGATGGGTGAGGCAACCTCGGACTACTTGGTCTTTGATATCAACCGCTATCTCGCGGTCGTACTGGGCGGCCTTGGTTTGGTTGCCGCACTGCTCCTGCAGCTATCGATGCGGCGCTATATTGCGTGGATCTACTGGTTTGCCGTCGTTATGGTCGCGATATTCGGCACAATGGCAGCCGATGTAGTCCATATTGTGCTAGGTGTACCCTATCTCATATCAACCGCGTTCTTCGCATGTTGCCTTGCGATCATCTTTGTGAGCTGGTATGCAACCGAAAAAACCTTGTCCATCCACAGTATATATACGACTCGCCGGGAGCTGTTTTACTGGGCCACCGTTATGGCGACGTTCGCACTCGGTACCGCCGCGGGCGACATGACGGCCGATACGTTACATTTGGGATATTTTGGTTCAATTGTGCTCTACGCTGCTGTGATCGCTTTGCCGGCTTTGGGCTACTGGCTTTTGGGACTGAATGAGATCATCGCCTTCTGGTTTGCCTACATCGTGACCCGGCCCCTGGGAGCGTCGATTGCCGACTGGCTCAGCAAGCCGTTCTTAGGCGGTTTGGGTCTGGGTGACGCACCAGTTGCCCTCGTGCTGACCGTGTTGATCGTGGTCGTCGTTGGCTACTTGGCCATTACCCGTAAGGATGTAGAGACTGACACCAGTCACCCAAGCAGGTGACGCAAAGGCAAGAGATTGGTTTTCTGTACGTGTAATCCGTTAATATTCAAGCGGATCCACCTTTTCGCGCTATCACCCATCTTGAGTCTCTGCTAGTTTGTCTGTATAGTTCGGGTTAGAATCTTGCTTCATCGGCGACGAAACCAGAAAAATTTACTGCCTGCAAATCCCATTCTAGCCTCTAGTAGGAGAAGCGTATATCCATTAATGTAATAGCAGGAATCTATCGCGGCGAGGCCAGGGCATGCTGGAATATGCGCTGATCATTTCCCTAGTAGCAGCCGTCGTCATCGTGAGCCTCGCGTTGATTGGGCCGCGTCGCGGTGCGTCGCGGTGCGTCTCGGTTCGCCGCGGCCGGCATGCATGATCACCGCTGCCGGCGCCGTTCAACTTTGTGCTCTATTAGCTACCGACTGCAGCAATCAGGTCAGGAATTAGCTTAACGGCGTTAGGGGTGCCCCAGCCGGTAACCGGATCCCAGCCGGAAGTCGCGGAGTATCCCTGCACGCCGGCGGTTGACGGTTCCTGTCCTCCACCTGGGACGCTGTTATTGCCCACAGTAACATCACGGAAATCCTGGCTATAGCCGCTGCCGAGCCCAATCTTGTACAGCGCTGGGTTGATAAAACCCAAAGGTTGTCCAGCCATCTGATCGGCAATTGCCAGAAGCGCCGCCCAGAAGGGAGAGG
>JBKQTH010000446.1:0-21347 GCA_052143275.1 Ktedonobacterales bacterium
TGAAGAAGAGTCTGCTGGACAAGCGGTTCAGCCCCGAGTTCATACCGGCGATGGCCGCAATTGGTGGCGGGGTCGGGGTGGTCTTCGGTCCCGGCGGCATCGCCGTGGGTGGGGCCGTCGGCGCCACCGTGGGTCTGATTGCGTGGCTCATCCGTTGATGACCGCAGCGCTACCACCACGACTCTGGATCACGACACGGGCGTGGGCGGCGGCCTCCCAATTCTACTGGGCTTTCGCCCACTGCCCGGCACCTTCCTGCTAGAACAGATCCTGCCACATGTGCAGCGCGCGCAGCTGTGCGGTCTTCTTACTCTGGTGGGTCTGCATCTTCAGTAAAACATTGTGAAGCGTCTCGACCGCCAGCGGCAGATATGGACCTTTGTTGAGCATGACGCATTCGGCTCGTTCGCTCATAGCGGCGTCAGTGATCTCAGCTCGCGAGGGAATGCCTTTCTTGATCAGCGTCTCCAGCACCTCGGTGGCCCAGATGACCGGCACATGCGCTGCCTCGCAGAGCCACAGCATCTCTTCCTGTATCTCCGCTAGTCGCTCGAAGCCGACCTCGACTGCCAGATCGCCGCGGGCTATCATGACGCCAAACGGCACGCGGCCGGCGGTGTGGGCCACCAGATCGGGCAGGTTATGGACACCTTGCTTGGTCTCGATCTTGGCGATGACGGCTGGAAGCCCACGCCCGGCTTCGAGGCGCTCGGGCAACGCCGACAGCAGCAGATCCATGTCGCTGGCCTTCTGCACAAAAGAATAGTCGATGATATCAGCGTGTCGAACGACGAAATCCAGATCGTGCCAGTCTTTCTCCGTCAAGGGGCTCAAATCGATGGCCGAATCGGGAAAATTCAGACCCTTATCCGCTGCCAGTCGCTCTCCCTTCCTCCGGGCATGGGTGACCCGCAGTAAGATGCCCTCGGGTAGAATCGACTCGATCGCGGTACCGATCTTGCCGTCGTCGATCCATACGAGCTCGCCTTCCTTCACCTGATCAAGCACTTCAGGGATCGAGCAGGTCGCCTGAAATTCAAAACGGCCGCCAAACTGGGCGCGCGTCCGGGCCAGGAAAAGCCGGTCACCCACGTGCATGCGTGCCTCGGCTTCCGGCAGGCGAACATCCACTATGCGCGGTTTTGGGCCCCCCAGATCCATGGCGATCCTAACGTGTCGCTCCATCTCGTTCTCGGCACGCCGCAGATTGGCGATCATGGCCGCCCAATCGTCCTGAGTGTCGTGGGCGCAGTTAATACGCACGCAATCGACGCCAGCGTGTACGAGGTCATGCACAAAAGAGTACTCGGTTGCTGCCTCGGTTGGTAAGGTGGCCATGATGCGGATGGAGCGATGCTGGATGATCGTCTTGCCGAAGAGTGCATCGGTATTGCGCTCAAGGGCATGCATCCCCTGGGTGAAGGCGCTCATGCTGGGGCGCGGCGGCAGACTATCTGGTACCTCGCCGCTCAACGCGCCCAGAGTCGCAATGACGGCGTCAAGCGTCGCCAGCACCCGTGACTCACTGCGCCCTAGCGACGAGAGCCCCCAAGGAGCAAGCCCAGCCTGGATATCCCGCAGGTCATTGCGCCGGAGTGCCAGGTAATACGCCAAGTTACGCGCGCTGGACACAAAGGATCGCTGGCTGATATAGGGTTGCCAGCGCTGGAACATTCTCTCGCCCTGCTCATACACATCCTGGCGTAGGTGTTGCATGCTCCGCAAGAGTTCACCAGAATCAACGATAGCGCCAGCCGGTTTCTGGGTCACGCTGGTTGGTACTTCGGATCGTGTGGGCATAGTATCCTCGCCTCCGTTTGAGTAAGTGGAAGAGCCGTGTGTGGTGGCCATATGCCCCGTACTGTCACTGGACTAAATCGCATAGTAGTTAAATATGTGGACATCACAAAGAGATAACTGCTGCAGGTACTTCTCTTACAGAAACATCACATACTATGCCAGATGCTTTAGCCCCCATCTGGCAATCGCTCTGTGCTGCCAAAGACCCATCGAAGCCACGCGGTACTTTCAACATCCCAGCCAAAGAGGTGGGTCTGCATTCCCGATGTCCCCCATCTCACCCGCTCACTCGTCAGCAGTCCCCCAACCGACAGGTGGACACCATCCCAATCTTGAGAAACTGCCTGCCAGTCCGGCTCGATGAGGGCATCTGGTTGGCGCGTAGGATAGACCACGCAGGAAGGAGCAGGATAAGCCAAACATAGGCTATTCCAGTCCTGCGGTCCATGGATCTCATACACCCGGGCAGTGGGTAACACCTCCACACGCCACCGAGGATACGGAGGCTCCCGGCGGGGGGCTACTTCCGCCGAAATAGCGTAGTACTGCAGCCAGCTACTGGTGCGCTCGGTCAGACTTGTAGTCGTCCAAAGCGTGTAGCGCGGTTTGGTGATTCCCGCCGCAAACGCGCGCAAATCCGGATGAAAGGAAGACGCCTGCGGGGGAAGGCCTAGCCTGGATACCCACTCCTGCCGCTGCCGGTCAAGATCGCGAAACCAGGTTGTCGTGCCAGGAGCTTCGAGCAACAGCGCTATGAAAGGTCTCAGGGCCACGCCAGATCGGAGCAGGGCATCGGCCTTCTGCGGATACTCATTATCATAAGGGGTAAGATCTGTCTCACCTTCGACCATGAGTTCAGAGAGACGTTCGGCGGAGAGTTGATCAAAGTAGCCCGCCTGTGGCGCTGTCAAGGAGAGTTCGTGTACACAGAACGCGATGGTTGCGGCAGGACCCACGTGCAGATAGTACTCTATATAGGGTGCATTCGGCGGTGCGCCGCTCACCTCAATGATACTCCTGGCGACGATATAAACACCCAGCGGTGAATTGAGTAGCTCATCCATACCTAGAGTTCCTTCATTGGTCTTCTTCGTCCACTGGCTCGGTTCTCCCGGCACTCGCCGATGGTATTAGGCAGCAGCCGGCGGGGGCAATATCGCATACTGCGGCAGCGGCTCAAGGTCGAGCCGTGTATAACCGAGCGTCCAGTAAGTAGAGGTAAAGGCCATAACCGCGCCGGAAGCGACAAGCACGATCCCAAGCCAGGGTACGGCCAGTAGGATGCCGGCCACGATCGCCGCCGTGAATCCACCGGCCAGATAAACAACGGCGGCTACTCCTCCAAAGACGAGCAGCGATGCAATCGTTACCACACCCATCGTGATTCCGGTCGCCAGACCGAGTAGAACGCTCAGCAGCCAAAGTAACGTCACCCTACCCAGGCGCCGCCGCATGAGGCCGAGAGTCTGGCCGAGCGCTGCCGCAGTATTCCTCCTACCTCGTAGAACCACCTCACGTACCATGAGAAGTATCATCACTGTGAAGACGATAGAGAACGGTATGGCGGCTAGTGCAAGCAGCACCCCGACTATCGCGAGTATCACCGTAGTCGAAGTGGAGCCTCCAACCGCCGAAACCACTGCCAGCGCTGCTATGCCCCCAATCACGACAATCCAGACGATGGCTACCACCACCGAGAGCAGCTTGACTTTGAGCACTGGCCAGAAGGTGGCAAGTCCAGCGCTCCAGGCCTGGCCCAGGGAAAAGGGCCGCTCCCAATCGTGCTCCGAGCTGGCCCTGACCAGAGCACCATCGGCTATCGCCGAGAGCAAGAAGAACGCAACTATAACAGCCAGGATCGCTACTCCAGCGAGCACGAGGAGCAGCGCATGAGCGCCGGCCCAACCGGTTATATCGCTCCATACTTGGGCTGGTGTGAGGCTGCCCGCATTGGAACTCCTGGTCGAAGTCCCGCTGAAACTGCTAAAGCTGAAGCCGGCGGCGCCTTCTCCGGCGATTAGTGCCAGCAGCCACAGATACTTATAACGCCAGGTAATAGCCAGTGCCCTGGTAACTATATCTGCATAGCGCATGGATCTCCTCCTTCACGTATGAGCCGCCCCTTCGGCATCGCGGTCGGTAGTTTCGGCGCTCGTCTCGCTGTGTGTAGATGTGTTGTCGTTAAGATGGAACTGCTGCCATCCAAAACACCCCAATCACTGTACGCCAGCGACAGTACTGCAGTTTCAAGTGAGCTGCTTTCTGCGACACCGTTCTCCCATCACAATCCCACGCTCCACTGGGGCGCACTGATAGTGGACGTCGGAGGCTCGATCCCATAGAAGGGGTGAGCGGGTGAGCAGACTCCACTGCAATTCTGCCTACCGAGCCAGGGGTGGCCCTGTAGCTTCTGCGTTTGTCACATTGGATGCGTCTGACGGCGTGTCCGGCAGTAGAGAGAATGGCTGCATCCACTACAAGACGGTATCTCAGACCGTGATCACAAGCTTTGCTTGCACGTGTCCTCCTTCCAGATACCGCAGAGCCTCAGCCGTCTCGCGTAACGGGTAACATCTCTCGATCACCGGCACGACTTTACCGGCTTCAAGCAGTTCCTGTATAAAAGCCAAATCCTTCTGAGTTGGTCGGCACAAGAAGGAACCCATCTTTTTCCGGTCAAACCTTGAAATCACGGGCCCGAGGAGCGTAGCTTGCAACACGGCTTGCATTAAATGCGCATTGGAAGCTCCGGCCATGACATAGATTCCCTGCGGGCATAAGGCCCGCCGATAGGCGAAAATCGGATGGTAGCCGCTCGCAGCCAGAATGAGATCATAGCGCTGCCCGTTTCGGAGGAAATCCTCTTGCGTGTAATCAATGACCTGGTCAGCACCAATCGAGCGTGCCATATCCACATTCCGCGTGCTGCACACCGCCGTGACGTGCGTTCCGAAGGCTTTGGCCAGCTGCACGGCAAATGTTCCTACCCCCCCAGACGCACCTTGAATAAGCACCCGTTGTCCAGGCTGAATGTGTCCGTGATCGCGCAGACCTTGCAGCGCGGTGAGGGCCGCTACTGGGACCGCTGCTGCTGCCTCAAAGGTCAGTGTGGTCGGTTTCACCTCCACGGCATCTTCACGCGCACACGCATATTCGGCAAACGCGCCATCCCCCCTCCCAAAGACGTCATCACCGACGCGCAACCGCGTCACCTTGCTGCCGACCGCTTCCACTCGTCCCGCGAGATCCACCCCGAGTCGCGGGTCCTTGGGCTTGTGTAGCCCATTGCCCCCGATGCGGGCCAGGAACGGTTGACCTCGCATCATATGCCAGTCCAGTGCATTGACGGACGCTGCGTGAACGTGTACTAATACTTCACCGTCGTTGGGAACGGGCTTCTCCACCTCCTGGAGCTGAAGTACATCCGGTGATCCGTAGTGTTCGCGGACAATCGCTTGCATGCATTTCCTCCACGTTGTCTTGCGTTGGTTACATTCAATGCAGTTTATTTGAGCAAGCCATGCAGTGTAGCCTGATCGACCACCAGGACGGTCAGCAGCGCATCGCCGATGTCTTCGAGTGTGATGGCCAAGCCCCCAGAAACCAGTCTGACCAGTGACGACCCTGATAACCTCTGATCCTGATGCGACAGAGCATCGGTCGTTCTGGATCGGTGTATGAAGTGAGTTCAGATGACATGAACCAGTCTATGTTGCGGCCGGTCAAAACCGGCTGTGCCACGCGCTCGATCTATAAGAAGCATAGCTCCAGAACGTCTTCCTGCCACGACACTAAAGTATTGTTAAAAGTACTGTATGAGGTGATCGCTTGCGGGCAAACTGACGTTTCGACTCCAACAGACCGGAGCTTGGGATCACGTGCTCTCTCAAGGCCATGGGCCAGGTCGATATATGAATACGGTTTATTCTGCTTCGAACCGAGCCTGGCCATGTGCTAGCCTGGCAAGAGCGAATGCCTACTCTGCCTAGTCGTTGCCCGCGGGCTCACATATTCCTTTAGTGGACTCCGATAGTGGATTGCGACCATCTGGGGGATGAAATGGTGGGTGAGTTGCGCGAGGCTCTGACCTTTAGACTGCATCGTGTGAGCAAGCTTGCTCCTCCTGATTCACCAGTCTTCCGATCTCCTCGGGTCAGGGTGCTCAACGGTAATACATGCGGCAATCACCAGAAACTCAAGAGAGCCACCAAACTCAGTTAACTCCACTACAGCCTAGCCGGAAGGTATTACACCCTCGCTACCAAGGCTAGAGAAATGTGGCAGCCTTATCCCATCCACCCCAGTAGGGTAGGCACAGTCTGACCGTAAGTGCTCTGCCTCGGTAGAGGCCGGAGGACCTCTGATACCGGGTACAATCACAGTTGTGTGCACCAGAGGACTTACGAGGCATATCTGTCTCCTGACGGACGGAGGAATCCGCATGACACCAGCGAGTGGAGTGGCAGGCAAGGGAGGCGAAGCGGCCGACCCGTGCCCACGCCAGCGGATGCTGCTGGTCGAGGACCAGGCCGACCTGCGCACCGTGCTCAGCGACTACCTCACCCTGGAAGATTACCGGGTCATCCCCGCCGCCGACGGCCTGCACGCCCTGCAGCTCGCCGCCCAGGTGCTTCCTGGCCTGGTGCTGCTCGATCTGGCCATGCCCGGCCTGGACGGCCTGGAGGTCTGTCGATGAGGGCACGGTCACCGTCCAAGTGAGGCGTCTCCGCGAGAAGGTCGACGCAGACTCCTCTCAACCGGTCCACCTCCTTACAGCACGGGGAGTAGGCTACAAGTTTGAAGACGAACCACGCACGCACCACAATGGAGCGCCTCAAGCGCTCCCTCGCCGACATGTGGGCTGCAGCACAACAATTGGGTGATCGCGTGACACCTGCCATGCGCGGGCGTCGGTGGTGGCTGCTCATTGGAGTAGCAAGCTTCATTGTGATCGCTGTACTCCTGTCGACGAGACTGACTTCTCCCACACCGCTTCAGATCGCTCCGGGTACCCATGTCTTCTTCATCAACGGGCCGGCGCACTTGACATTCTCCGATGCCATTGGGAGCGTACGCGTCACTCCGGGCACCGATGGGCAGGTCCGCATACAGGAGCAGAGAAATGGCATCACCGATGCGATCACGGTGCACTATGTCCAGAGCGGAAACACCATTTCCATCACGGCAACGATCCCAACCGGGCTCTACCAGGACACGTGGGTCGACTTCATTGTCAGCGTGCCCGAGGATGCCGATCTCACGACGAGCGTCCCGACGGGGACGTTAACCGTCGATGGCCTCAGCGGAAATATCGCTCTCACCGACACTAACGGCGCCATATGGGCCAGCGGACTTGCCGGATCGATCACTCTTAAAACGCAGAGTGGCTCCGTCAATGCCGAGCATGTCAACGGCCAGCTGAGCGCGACAACCACAAACGGAACGATCACGACCGCAGATACTCATCTGAGCGGACAGTGTATCATGCAAGCGCAGAGTGGCACCATCAATTTCCATGGGTCGCTGGACCGCAACGGACGCTTTGTGTTTCGCAACACGAATGGTGCTGTCGGCCTCACTTTGCCACCGTCGTCAGCTTTCTCCCTGGATGCCCGTACCCAGAGTGGGGCCATCAATGCCGAGTTCGCGGGTATCACCGACACGCGGTCCCGCACCGGCACCCTGGCACGTGGCGAAGTCGGCGCATCCCCTCGGCCGCAGGTGATGATCGAGACCACCTCTGGTTCGATTGACATCAGTCAAGGAGGATAGCCTTCTGCCGACTGTGTATTATATAGTAGGCGCGAGAAGACCCCTCCCGTTCACGGGACCCTGGATGAGAGCGCCCACCGGAGGTGTACGCAGACAATCAAGTTCGTCACTCGACAGTTAAGTCATCTACGCCGTGGCCGGGCCTTCTGTCCGACATCGGCAGCATAGGCTACCTGCCTCACGTCCTGGTCACAACTCCGGTTGCACGCCTCTCGGCGGGATCCCAAAAAGCCCTCCGGCTCGGTTGCTGATTGGAGACGCCTGAGGTATACTAGACCAGCACAGGTAGTGCCTCTTTATCTGCTTGCTGATGCGAGCAAGTGCTGGATTGCTCTCACCTTGGAAAGCCATGCCGCCGCTGGTCGATAGTCCTCCAGAGTTGACGGGGGAGACACGCTGGTGGACACCGCCACATTCACAGCCGTGCTGCCACGTATGGAGGACCGATCACCCAGCCACTGCGGCCGATGCTGCCATGGAAGTTGGGCGAGGTGAAAATTGGACTGGAGCGCTCGCAGGAATCCTGGCTATCCCACTGCACCACGCCATCGATCGGGCACACCTCAGTCGCCGGCTAATCAGTATCGGCCGCTTCTCCCTCCCCACCCGGCCTTTGCTGAAGAAGTACGCCCCCGCACCGCGACTGAGGTACTGTTGAGACGCGGATATCAATGGACATGGAGTTCCCCGAATGAAGAGCGTAGACACTTCGAGACCCGGAAAGGCTACTGGGTTCCCGCCTGGCTGCGCTCCGACTCACCTCCAGGCGGTCCCAGGGAAAAACCCCGGTCAGTCGGCCGCAGAACGGACCGCCCCGCCTATCCTGGGCGGGGGGCACGCAGCTTGGTTCGTGAAGCATCCAGTGCCATCGCTGACCGGGCGGGCTCGTGGGGTCATACCGCGGAGTACCGGTGGATAGTCATCCCACGACAGCCAAGCCTACTCGCTCGCCGCGGCGGTCTCATCGCCGCCCTGCTCATCATCAGTCTGCTGCTGGTTGGCCTGGGCTCAGCGGGACTGGCCTACGCCGCATACCAGCACGTCCAAGCCCAGGCCAGCGTTGCCTTTGCGGATCTCAGAGTCGCCCAAACCGACTTGACGACGCTGGAGACCAATCCCTTCGACACCACCGCCATCGCCCAGGCACAGAGCGAGCTGCAGCGGACCCATTTCGCCTACGGGCAGATGAATGCGACTATCCAGCACATTCCCGCTGCCTTTGGGCTTACGCCCATCGTCGGCTCGGATGTCTCCGCCGTCTTGCAGATCGGCCCGATCGCGGTCGAGGTGACGCAGGCCGGCGTGCTAGGCTGCCAGATTCTGGAAATCCTGGCTCCCAAGCTCAAAAATCCGCTGGCTGCCAATATCCCCGGGCTCACCAGTGCGGATATCGCCAGTATCGACGCCAAATTCAACCGGCTGTATAGCCTGGGATCGGACGTCTTGCAGCAGATACAGAATTTGCCGCCCTCGGCTGCCAGTCTCGATCCCCACCTGGGAGAGCTGCTCACCGCGGTAAGCAGGCATCTGCCCGAGTTTGCGCAAGGGCTCGCCGACGCCAGGAATGTGGTGGCGGTGCTGCCGCAGCTGCTGGGAGTGGGCAAGCCGGCCAGTTATCTTTTGGAAGTGATGGATTCGACCGAGCTGCGCCCGGGCGGCGGCTTCATCGGCAACGTGGGGACGCTTACCCTCAGCGGCGGTCGCATGCAGGGCCAGCCCCAGATTAAGGACGTAGACCTCATCGACCGTGGCGATGATTGCGACCTGGGAATCCCGCTACCTGCGCAGTTGCGCTGGTTCACTTCTGGATGCCCGAATACACTCCTGTTACAGGACTCTAACCTCGACCCCGATTTCCCCAGCAATGCGCAGCGGGCGCTACAGCTCTATAACTTCGCCGGCGGCTCGGCGCTGTTCACTTCTAGCACCGGGCCGATCACCTCCTTGCAGGGAGTTGTCGCCATCACGCCCCAGCTCATCGAGAACGCTTTAAAACTCACCGGACCGGTTACCGTTCCGTACTTCAACACCTCGGTGACCAGCACGAATTTGACCTATTGGATTCACTACTGGCAGCTTCGCCAAGTCCTGGGCGAATCGAGCACGGAGATCGACCCGAGCTGCGGCTCCTCGTATCGTAAGGCCTTTACCTGTTACCTCTTGAAAGCGTTTCTGTCCAAACTCGGTACCCTTAGCGCCGCTAACGTTGGTGCGATCGGTAAGCTGGTTGTAGGCTCGCTGCGCTCCAAGGACATACAGATCTACCTGAGCGGGCCCGGGGCCGAGGCGCTGTTGCAGCACCACGATCTGGCGTCGGCGCTGAACGCTCCCAAGTCGGGCGATGGCCTGATGGTGGTAGATGCCAACATAGACGGCATCAAAGCCAATAACTACCTGGATTACACCTGGAATGACCACATCACTCTGGACGCATCCGGTGACGCCACTCACCACCTGATCCTGACCTATGACTACCCGGCCACCAGTGGCATGTACGGGTCGGTAGACAACGCCTATCCATCGCCTGCAGCTCAGCTGGGCTGTACTACCTATGCGTGCTACCAGGACTATCTGCGCATCTATGTTCCTGCCGGGTCTACCCGGATCGTGTTGCCGAGCCCGAGCCCGCTGGTTCCGTGGCAGGTCCCAGTCCAAACCAGTGCGTTCAACATGATAGCTATCGGCGGGTTGCTGTACCTCCCCATCGGCTACCCGGCGCTGGTTGTCTCGGTGAGCTGGACCGTGCCGCATGCTGCGGTGCCGACGAGTGGCGGCTGGTTTTACCAGTACACTATACAGAAGCAGGCGGGCATTTCACGGCCGGTCGATGTAGAGCTGACGTTGCCATCCTGCGCTCGCGTCCACGGCACGCCCCAGGGTTTTACCACGCCAGCCGCTCAGAGCGCGATCTACACTCAGCCCGCCTTACCCGGTGATGTGACACTTAGCCTGACGTATGCCTGCTGATGGATGTAGATGTCGCCACCCCAATGGTCGGCTGGTGTTGGCCGGCAAACGAGATCGCCGCAGCCTGCTCACTGCTGGCTCGCGGAGGCGCTCCCGAGCATCGATGGGGAACGTTGTAACGAGTCCAAAGAGTAGCACTGAATCCACGTTTGGCAATGAGCTGCCAAACTGGTATAATTATTGCTGACTGGCAGGTATGCGCCGGCCTAGAATAGGATGTTGGCAGGGAGACAGATGCGATGATGGCTGATGAACATCAGCTTGCCATGTTGCGCGATGGTGTTCGCCACTGGAATTCTTGGCGTAAAGCAAATCCGGAAATAGCTATAGACCTGTCCAAAGCCGATCTGCAGACGATGGATCTGTGGGAGGTGGACCTGCATGAGGCACAGCTGCATGGCGCGAATCTGTGCAATGCCCAATTGTATCGAGCCGATCTACACGGAGCGCATCTGCACCGCGCACAGCTATACCGGGCGTACCTGAGTGGAGCCGATGTACACGGAGTTGATCTGAGCGAGGCCAACCTGCGCAAGGCTAACCTCGTCGGCGCAGACATGTCCGCGGCTAACCTGATCGCAGCCGACCTCTCTGAAGTCGATCTTCGCGAGGCCGATCTTCACGAGGGGTATTTGAGCGGAGCAAATTTGTGTCGAGCGGACGCGACTGCGGCGAATCTGCGCGAGGCGAGCCTGTGTAGCGCTGATCTGCGCGGCGCTAATCTCACCCGAGCTGATCTGAGCCGGGCAGACTTGAGCGGCGCCGATTTGGGCGGGGCGCTGTGCGTGGACACCATATTCGCGCAGGCAACGTTGTCCGACTGCCGGGTACATGGAACCACCACCTGGCATGTCGACCTAGAGGGGGCCGTTCAAGAGGCTCTGTGCGTCACGCCGCACGACCGGCCGGAGGTTACCGTCGATCAGCTGGAAGTTGCTCAGTTTATCTACCTTATGCTCAACCACCAGCGTATTCGCGACGTCGTGCAGGCGCTCACCAGTAGGTTCGTGCTGATTTTGGGTTGTTTCGGAGTAGAGCGGAAGGTCGTCCTCGATGCCTTGCGCGGCGAGCTTCGCCGGCAAGGGTACGCGCCCGTGGTCATGAACTTCGAGGCCCCAGCCGCCGTCGACGTCTCGGACATGGTCTCAACACTGGCACGAATGGCGCGCTTTCTTATTGTTGATCTTACCGATGTCCACAACCTTCCCCACCAAGTTGTCAGCGTCCTACCCGGTATCTCCTCGGTGACGGTACAGCCGCTCATGGAAGCAGGAGGCATCGATCCGACCTGGTTGCCGGAGTGGCGGCAAGACCCACGTGTCCTGGATCTCTACTGCTACCCGCATCTGGATGGGCTGGTGGCGAGCGTCAAAGAATGCGTGATAGACCCCGCGGAAAATCGAGCAAGCGCCTTGCTGCCGTAGGTACGCCGGCGATACTCGGCTGGTCTGCGATGCCGCGCCTGCGCTTGGTGCGCGTTGCATGAGTGTATGCAGGCTGCATTCGAGCGAGACCCGTGTCGGCTCGAGTAGGATTGTCCGTCTACTGCTGCGCGATCAGGCGCCTCTTGATGTGACGCGTAGACGGTTAAGTGGAGTTCTCCTCTGCTCGGAAGCAAGCTTCAAACCGCTCTAACGGTTCAGGTTGTCTGTCTGAAAATCACCTACCGGGTAGAAATAAACACGTCCATCACATTCGGCTACTCCCACAAATCCTGTGTTTCGTCACCGGATTTGTGGGAGTAGCCAGCACAGCGTTCCGAGTGACCTATCTCTGTCTGTCATAGAACCACTGCACACAGAAGGGCTGAAATCGTCAGTTGACCTATTTTGCCACCCAGCCACAATCAACGAGCATGTCGCTCCCCGTTATAAATGAGGCGGCATTGCTGGCTAGGAAGAAGACCGCCTCCGCTATTTCATGCGGATTAGCCCAACGTTTGAAGGCCTGTTCTCCTTCGCGCAGCCGTTTCACGTCTTCAAAAGAGAGACCCGTGCGTTGCGACTCCAGTTTAATGTCTGCTCGCAGCATGGGCGTATCAACCGAGCCCGGACTGAGCGAGTTGACCCGAATGTTATCGCCCGCGACTTCCCAGGCTAGCGCGCGCGTAAAAGCAAGAATGGCTCCCTTGGTTGCGCCGTAGAGTGCGTGGTCGGTCTGCCCGACATGCCCCGAGACAGAGGCCATATTGACAATACTGCCACTCTGCTGGGCGCGCATAACAGGTAATACCTGTCGGCAAAGCAAGAAGGTGCCGCCCAGGTTGACATCTACCAGGTGTCTGAACTCCTCCCAGGAAGTTTCGCTCAGTGGCTTGACCAACACAATACCTGCGATATTCAAGAGGACATCAATGCGCCCGAAGCGAGCATAAGCCGCGGTCACTGTGTCCTGAACGCCAGCTTCACTCGTGATATCGCAGCGATAGAACTGGCAGATACCACCCGCCTGATTGATCTCATCGCATACCTGCTGCCCCGCGTCCAGGATATCGAGTGCAGCAAGGCGATACCCACGCTCGGCAAATAGCCGCGCCGTCGCCTCACCAATGCCCTGGGCTGCTCCAGTTAGCAGAGCAACGGGCGCAGCCGGTTGCACAGCACTCATCGTCATAGTCGGTGCGGAGACCCCGGTCTTCAAGGAAGCACCGCTCCTTTCTGATAACTATAGCCGTCTCCTCGCTGGAGTGGCTGACAATACCGCACGTGGATGCCCTGGATCGTGCCGCTGGCCGTCTTGAGGTTGCACGAGCCCGTCGCCCGGATCGCCAGGCGACCCACATAGGTCCCCGCCTTCGTGCTGCTCGAGGGAACCACTGCGCGCACGAGGTCCCCCGTCCGCAAGCCTCCTACGCTACTGGTGCTCTTGGGCGCTTTATCGGGAAAACCGAACGGGTTCGTGCGGCACATCTGCCGGCTGTGCCGCCCCTGCGCACAGATGAGCAGGGGAACGATCCCGGCCGTCAGTATCACTGCTGGGGTGCTCTCGCCCACACACGCCGCATCCACCCAATGTGTCTTGGGCAATCCTCGCTGGATGCGGTTGTACTTCGTCCTCCCACCCGATCCCGTCTCCATCGGCACGCCGAGGGCCTCGAGCCGGTGATACAGCGCCCACCGGGTGGTGTTAACCGCCGCCGCATCAGTGAGCGGGGCTAGAGCTCGGGCCTGGACCCCAGGATGGCCAAATTCCCCTGCCGTCCGATCACCCTTCGCCTGATTGCAGGAATGGCAGGCGATGGTCAGATTGGAGACCCGATCGGATCCACCGCGCGAGTGGGGTACCATGTGCTCGACTTCAAATGGCACCCCGGTCTTGCCACAATAGGCACACCGATGCCCGAACTTCTCCAAGAGATACTGCCGCACTTCATAGCCCGCCAGCTCGCCCTGTTGGTACGCGATGCCGCTGATGTCCGGGTTCTGCAGGAGCTGGGTGTCGAATGTGACCAGCTCCAGGCTTATCGCGCTAATGAGACAGGAGCGGCGCAGGCGAGCGACCCAGGTGAGCACATTGGCCAGTCTCGATTCGAGCGAGGGCGCTAGCCATCCGTCCCCCCGTCGACGATTGTCGAAGCGCGCTTTGCGATACCGGGTATGCCGCTGCCTGCGGGCTCGTCGGCAGGCCCGGCGCTGGTCCACGTTTGCTCTCACCTGCTGACCGCGGTGGGCCAGTTCTCCCGCCCACACCACCTGCCCAGTGGTATCGTCAAGCACCGCCAGACCGGTGGTCTTCGAACCCGGATCGATCTTGAGCCGCAGGGGATGTGGTGCTGCCGGCTCGTCATGCCCCTCCATCTTGACGATGGTGAAGGGAAACCGCCGCCAGACTGCGGCGTGACCGGATTTGAGCAGAAACCGAGCACGGCCGGGATGGATAGGGTCCAGGGGCCGGTGCTGTGGATCGAGGACAAATACAAGTGACATTGAATTGATTGCTCCAATTCTCTCGAATCTCCCCTCTCGGGGGTAAAGGTTCCCTCGTCCATGTTTGCGAGCGGCCATCTGTCCGGTGCACTGCCATTCAAACCCCATCTGGACTGTTTAACACCGGACATGAAGAGCCTGGGGCTGAGATGCCACCCCAGGGTCCGAACTCGGGCACTCCTCGCAAACGGCTCCCTCATACAAGGGGGACTGGTCAGCATCGGGGCTCACCGCGGCGAACCGAAGCAAGCCCCGTCGTTTCCGGCTGGGGTCGCTGACCTTATCCTCCAATGCCAATGATGCGTCTGGTTTCATCAGCGCTGGCAATGCCGCGGCCCAACCGGCGCGCCAGTTCAACGGCCTCCGCGACCAATTCATGCGTCGCAGCAATTTTTCCCTGACGATAGGGATAGTCTTCGGTTCCCACGCGCACATGATCTCCCTGGAGAATGGCCACCGCCAGGATCGTTTTCTGGGCCGGTCCCATAATGCTTACATTCATCACGCTGCCAGGCGGCATCAAGCGGCGCCGGTACATATACTCTTCCACTGTAGGAGGCGACCACGACCCACCCGGCCAGCCGAAAAAAAGCGTTGTAAAATGGGGAGCTGGCAAAAGCTTTTTATCGATCAGGTATTGCATATTCCAGATAGATCCACTATGCCAGATCTCAAGTTCCGGTTTTACCTGGTACTGATTGCACAACCGCATATACTCTTCCAGCTCCTCGCGTGGATGCAAAACATGTACATCCAATCCCACAAAGGCCTCGTCGTGGTGGCTGACAATCATCGAAATCATGTCCGCGTGTTGCGTCCAAACCTCCATCCTCTCCGGAATGGGTAGGCTCGACATACCACACTGGATAACCAGCGAGGTCTGCTGGCGCAGAGCCTGAATCACCTTGGTCCATCGCCCCTCAGCGTGAATATGAAAGAGACTGGCGCCCGCTTGTTCACACAGCCGGGCCTCGGCTACAATCTCCTCGACGGTGTGCGGATAGGGTACATCCGGAGAGAGCCAGCAGATATTCGGAGTTGCGGTAATAATCAAAGGCTCCACATCGATCTCCTCTACCTTGATGGTACTTTGAATGCCATCACAAACGCGCTGGTGGTAAAAAAGAGGGTTGAGACGACGAAGAACACGATAAAACTGGTGAGCGTAGGCGCTCCCTGGAAGTTCAGGATCAACCCGAAGATCGGCGGTGCGGCCCCATTGGCAACGCCCACTGCCAGGTTAGCATAGGCCATGTATTTTCCCGCTTCTTCTCCGGGCACTAGGTCACTGGTGAAAGCGGTATCCACGCTGAGTATGACCCCGCTGGCAGCCCCATAGATCGACGAAAAGGCCAGGAAGATCGCAAATGTGCGCGCAAAGGGAAAAAAGAGACCTACAATGCCGGCAATCAGCACAGAAACGATGATGATATTCCGGCGCCCGAATTTATCAGAAAGAATCCCGGCCAGCAGGGCAAAGCTCATGCCGATCACCAGGTTAATCAGCCCGAAGACCTGGACCGCCCGGGCCAGAGCATCCTGGTTCGTAATATGCAGAATGCTTTCTAGATAATAGATGCCGAAGAATTGGAAGCCGGAAACTCCCATATAAATCAAGAAACTGCCGAACACAAACCACCAGAAGACGTTGATGCCAGGCCGTTTCTCGACATGGAACAGATCAATCACCACTTCTCTCAACTTGAGTGGTTTTGCCTCCGGCATCGGCTTATCCAGGTTCCACATAGCTGCAGCATTAATCAGCGTCGCAACCGCGAAAACAGAGGCAATCACAATAAAGGCGACATTTTGCAGGTTTACTGCAAACAAGCCAGTAATTGCTCCGACACCTATCGCCGAACCGAGCAGGGTAAAAAACCCCTTGATACCCGCACTGACGCCGCGCTGCGCAGACGGCACAAAATCGGCTAGTGTAGGCTGCCAGGCCCCAGCAGAGACATTGGTGAAAATCTGCATACCCATATATGCCAGGGCCACTGTCGGCAGAGAAAGCGGCACACAGACCGGCAGCAGAATAAAAGGAAGTGTCAGCACCATTCCCCACACCAGCGTGGGCCTGCGCCGGCCAAAACGACTCCTGGAGTGATCGCTTATAATGCCCGCGAAAATGTTGACAATCACCGCGACCCCGATTGCCACGCCTACCAGCGCCCCCAGGACAATGCCTTTGGTCGCGGCAGATGTTACTTCCTGCACCTGCAACGGCAAAATGAAGATGTTGTATGCCAGCCAGACTACGTTCACACCCAATGCATAAGTACTGGTGAAGATAAGCCTTGGCAGAGATAATCTCTTCACCGGGGAGGCTATTTCTGACAGTGCAGCCATCATGGCCTCCGTATTGAAGGTGCAGCCATCGTGGCCACCGTACAGCAATTTGCACACAGGTTGAACCAGATGATAGACCCGGGAATTGTTCCCCTGCAGTCACCGCGGGCCTGATACGATTCGGTGCCTTAGAGCAGCAATTTTTGCAACCGCATCAGATCGCCTTGATCCCCCTCGGCCTTTATTTTACGGGTCACAAAGGCCGTCATCGGGTTGATCTTTTTATCCATAATTCCGGCTAGCACATCAGTATTGGCGATGGTTTTCATATCAGGGTGCGGGGTCGCCTTTTCTTCGAGTGTGGCCTTTCCATCAGCCATGGTCAGCAGAAACACCTGGTGCGTATCAGGAAATTCAAAGAGCAGTGTCTTGTTGAAATCCTTGAAAGATTCGTGAAGCGCGGGGTCAGAGAAGCGATCGCGGATACGCTCTAGATAAGGAAGAATGTCAGCCATTGAATGGAGCCTCCTTTTGCCGTAACGGAGCAAAGACGAGCCAAAGACCATCAGCTAGAGGGAAATTGCTTTCCCTTCGGAGATCGATCGATAAGCAGCTTCAGCGACCTGGATAGCATGATAGCCATAGAGCGGGTCGATCAATGGCGGTCGATCCTCAATGATGGCCTGGACAAAATTCTGCACCTCTGCCACTATGGAAAGATATTTCCAGGCCAGGGGCTCATAGGGAACCGTGGTGACTGGCGTTCCTTCGGCATCATTTGCGCCTTGGAAGTGTACCAGTGTGGGATTTGCCAGGTGATCGACGATCAGGGAGCCTTTGCTACCGTGCACCTCAAGACGTTCGGTCCAAGGCGCTTCAACAATACAACTCTGGGTTGTCTCAAAGACAGCCCCATTGGCCAGGTGGCCGGTCGCAATTGTATTATCGTCCACCAGGCTTTCAGGCATCATTTTGTAGGCGATGGCCTGAATATCGCAGACGCCGCCGAAGAGCCACTTCAGCAAATAAAAGGAATGGACGCCTGAATCGAGCAGCACGCCTTGATTTTCCAGACTACCCACCCAACTGGTCCGGCTGCGAATACGCGCGACCTCGCTGCCCGCAATGTACGTGCGCACAAAGCGGATCTCGCCCAGCGTTCCGGCCTGGAGCAGGCGCTCCACCTCGCGGTATGCCGCCACAAAGTGGGTATTCTCCGCTACAGTAAACTTTACTCCCGCAGTCTGAGCCGTCTTGATAAGATGTAGCGCCTGTTCAGCGGTCAACGCCATTGGTTTCTCGACCAGGACATGCTTACGCTGTTCCAGAGCTGCGAGAGCAATCGGGTAATGCCATTGATGCGGGACAGTGATATCGACCATGTCGATGTCAGGGTTAGTCACCAGTTCCCGGTAATCAGTGTAGACCGTTGCCTCGTGGGGAATGGCCCGATCCCTGGCAACCTCTTCATTGACATCGCAAACAGCCACGATCCGGGCACGGTCGCTTATTTCTTCATAACCCGCCTCGTGGACATAGGCAATTCCACCTGTGCCAACCAGACCAACGCGGACTTTCTTCTCGCTCACGTGCATACACCTTGAAGAATATTTCAGATACTCTGAATAGTGGGGGATGTTTGGGTGAGCTTCACGGCTCCATTTTCAGTCACCAGGAAGGTCTCTTCATCGCCGATAGGAGACCCATCGTGGTAACCAGTATAGACCTCGATGTTGAGGACCATCCCTGCTTGCACTGTGTACGGGCTATCGAAAGTAATCCATGCCTCTTCAGTTTGCAGGCCGATGCTATGTCCCACATTGATGAAATAAGGGGGCAAATCATGGGCTGTATAGATCTCGACTGCCAGATTATACAGATCTGCGAAGGGCGTACCCGGACGGAGCGCCTGACCAAGCTGATCGACAATATCGCACATGGTCTGATGGAGTTGCTGCAAATCAGGGGGAAGTGGGCCGGTGTAGAGTAAGCGCCGGTTATCGGAGGTATAGCCATCGACGACGGCGCCCAGATCGAGTGTCACTACCTGGCCAATTTCAAGCGTCTCATCAAAGGCGATTTCCGGATTCGATGCGCCAAAGGCAATCGTAGTATGCCCGATTCCCATCGCCCCATGTTCGAGCATCAAACGTTTGGCTGCATTGATCAACCACAGTCGCGAAATACCCGTTCTGATCTGTCCCCGTAACTCAGCTACCACCGCCTCAACAATGGCGGTCGCTTTGCGCATCAAGATCAGCTCTTCCTCAGTTTTGATCAGGCGCAAGCTCAAAAGGACGTCATCGACAGTCGCAAGCGTTGAAGGAGTTATAAACTCGTATACTTTCGTTAGGACATACAGTGGGCAGTAACTTTCTACGCCAATTTTCGCATCAGGCGCAAGCTGGGCTTTCAGAAAATCGCCCAACTCTTCCAGGGCGCTCTCCCGGTTAAAAAAACTCCGTACCTCATCAGCCGCGAAGGTGAAACCAAGCGTCGCGCCAATCCAACAAAACAGCGTTATCTTGCCATCAGCGCTGGCAAAGACAAAGGAAGGGAACTGGTTTTTGAGAGCATAGAGAATGGGGTTGCCACTCCCTGGTAGGGTAGGCAGACCCGATGTATAGTAGACATTTTCTGCTGAACTCAGCAAAATACCGTCAAGACCACGTTCCCTGATCTGTTCCACCAGCTTTGCTTTCCCCGTGCCAGGGGGCTGGACATGATAAGCCATTGTCACATCTCGCTTTCCTCTTGAGGCGTCAAGTAAACTGAGCGGGCTTCGCTCGCGTCAGATCTCTTCGGCACTTGCTGTGTTCTCGTCCTCTCGCGTAATCGATCCGCGCAAGCGAATTTCGACATTCTGCAAATGCTACAGTATTGCCGCCTGCGCAGCCTCGGGTCACGTGCGTGCAGGGCCTTGACAATCGCCTGGTGATCAGCTATGACCTGCTTTTTGATGCCTGGTAAATCTGTCGTCCGCTGCCGCGCAAAGAGATAGGGCAGCATGCTACCACTATACACGCGACAACTTATTGTAACAAGCCTTATATAGAACATGAAAATGACTGTATGGCTGATCGTGATTTTGTGATTTCTAACGTAAGTCCTGATGCCGCTGCGCGCCAGATAAGCTGATGAAAATCGAGTAGAATGGCACTGTGATGCGCTACCCTTGCTCTCGGGGCAATCATGGAAGAGAGGAGAGCCACGGCGGGACGAGGGAATTGACGAAAGGGAGGATTGTCCTCCCCGAGAAGGCTGCTTTCGCTCCGCCCGTGGCGCTCACCCATAGCCGCAGAGTTCGCTGCTGTGGCTCACCGTCACCGCAGCAGCGTCACTGCAGCCAAAGCCACCCAACTCAGATACGCCAGGATGCTCACGCGGTTCGGCCAGCCGATGCGCACCTCCGGCCCACCAACGGCGTCCGGGCGCGCGTGTCGGACACTTGTCCCGATGAACCAGACGAGCGAGATCCAGGGAACGATCGAGGCCCAGGCCAGCACAGGCCCCACCGTTGGGTCGCCGGAGGCGCTGATCCCTGCGATGGTCGCCGCTAGGGGAAGCCGAGGATGAACAGAGAGCCAAGCGCTGAGTGGACGTTGCTCCGCCGCGACATCTGGGCGCGTGGCGTGGTGATGGGATCAGTATCGATGAAGGCAGCGCCGAGTGGGCCGATGGCAACGAGGATGAGGCCGAGGCTCCAAGGCCACGCAGCTCGCGAGAGCGCCACGGCGACCGCGATTACGGCCGTGCCCATCGCGAGAAAGGCCACTCGCATCAGCACGCCGTAGCGTCCCAGCGAGTACTCGCTCAGCATCCGCCACGACGGATCGAATTCTGGCTCAAGGAAGTGCAGCAGCACCATGAGCCCGACCGCGAGTGCGGTCGCCCCCAGGGAGTAGACAGCGGCGACGGTCGTGAGGGATGCCATCGGTCAGACCCCAGTTCACATATTGGCCCACATCTTCTGCCCGCTAGTATAGCGGGGCTGTGCCTGAGTTACAATCGGTCCCACCTCCTCAGGGAGTAGAACTGGATGTGCTACCCTCGTGCTGAAGGTGCTTGGAAAGAGGGTAGTCACCAGGTGGGACGAGGCGAGTTGACTGACCAGTCGTGATCGAGCATTGAGCCCCTGCTGCCTGCGCGTGGGGAACGTGGCGGGCAATGGCGGGAACATCGCACCGTGATCAACGGCATGTTGTGGAAGTTGCGCACAGGAGCGCCCTCTACCCATCGAGAATTGGTGGGGCTATCGACGCCGTACGGTTTGTAGACTATGTGATCCAGGTCTGTACACCCACCTCGAGATAGCTTCAGGTCTGATGAAGCTTGTTTTCAAAGTGATCCTTATCCGAAACTGACGTTAACTATGGTTCTTGGCGTGGTCCTGACTCCTACAAAGCCGGAGAATGTGGGGCGAATGGTATCGCGTGCCCGCTTGGTGGTATCCTGCCAACACGAGTGCACACTCCGTGGCACAGCGACCACGTGGGAGAGTTTCTTGATCTACTTTGTGGCGCGAAGCGGAACTAGTCAAGGAGATACGCTCATGTATCCTTTGAACGAGACCCCGGTCTTTACGGTGTTAGC
>JBKQTH010000447.1:0-16674 GCA_052143275.1 Ktedonobacterales bacterium
CACAATAGGACAAACGGAGCCGCTACGGCTACCTTGCTTTGTATGGCAGTGGCTCGTACCTCCAGTCATCTGTCAGACCTAATCTATCAGGGCTAATCCACTAGGAGTAATGCTTCATGCGTCTGGAATACAAGTGGCAAGCGGCCATTGTGGCGTCACTCGGCCTCTTCATGGCGGTGCTCGACAATACCATCGTCAACGTGGCGCTGCCGCAGATGCAAGCGGCGTTCAATACCGACCGAGCTACTATTACCTGGGTAGCGACGGGGTACTTCCTGGCGCAAGCGGCGGTCATACCGGTGACCGGCTATCTGAGCGACCTCATAGGCACCAAGACCTGTTGGATAGCGGCGTTGCTGCTCTTCACCGCCGGCTCGGGGCTCTGCGCCATCTCGCCTAGTCAGGGTTGGCTGCTGTTCTTCCGCGTGGTCCAGGGCATAGGAGGCGGTGGGCTCTTTCCCCTGGCCTTTGCCATAGTTTTCCGGGTCTTTCCGCCTACCGAGCGAGGCCCGGCCAGCGCGGTCGTTGCCGTACCGGTGTTGCTGGCGCCAGCTTTTGGACCTACCATTGGCGGCTTTCTCACCACTACCTTTGACTGGCGCGCCATAGTCTTGATAAATTTGCCGGTGGGAGTGGTGGCACTGGCCATGACTTTCGTGGTGCTACAGGGACGCTCCGAGGAACAGGCGGCGATGGGAGCGAGTCCGGAGTCGCCACGTCCTAAGCGCTTCGACGTCGTGGGGCTCATCCTGGCTATGGCGGGAACCACGTCGGCGGTGTATGGCATCAGCCAGGCCGCCACCTATGGCTGGAACACCACGCCATTCAACACACTTCATGTCGGTGGCGTCTCTCTCGAGATGTCGGTAGTGAGCTTCCTGGTCGTGGGAGTTGTGCTGCTGATTGCCTTTGTCATCAACGAGCTCGTGGTCTCCGACCCAGTGCTGGATGTGCGGCTATTCCTGAACTATACCTTTACCATGGCCAACGTGCTCGTCTGGGGAGTCTCCGCCTTCCTCTTCGGTACGCTGTTCCTTATCCCGATTTTCTTTGAAAACGTTCAGGGGCAGAGCGCGCTCTCTACCGGTGAGATATTGCTGCCGGCCGGTGTGGCTTCGGCGGTGACCACCGCCCTTGCCGGGCGGCTCTATAATCGGGTCGGCCCCCGACTGCTCACCGCCGCCGGCTTCCTCCTGATCGCGGTAGGCACCCATGGCTTTACCCAGCTTGAGGTCACTACCACCAGCACATCGCTACAGCCGTGGCTGGTGCTGCGAGGTTTCGGGCTGGGTCTCGCCAATGTTCCGCTGCAGACTCTGGCGCTCTCGGTGGTCAGTAACCGAGACATGGCGCGCGCCTCCTCGCTCTCCAACGCCACCCGCCAGGTATTTGCCGCCATTGGTATCTCCGCGCTCACGACGGTGTTCGTCCAGTCTACCAGCACCTATGCCAAGCAAATTACCGCTGTCTTCCTGCATGCGCAGGCCACACATACTGCCCCGAGCAGCGGAGCCGCTGCCGCCTGCTACCATGCGGTTGGGGCCAATGCTACTCTGCTGAAGAACTGTGCGGTTGCGCATGCCACGACCTCGGGACTAAACACCACCTTTACGGTCACGTTCATCGGCTGCTCGATTTGTATGGTGCTGGCTCTCTTCCTGGGGCGAGACCCGGCGGTGCAGGCGGCCAAGGAGGCTGGACGACTGGGGGCACCGGCTACGCAGCGTCCCCAGGTTGTTATCGGCGAATGAGCGAGTTCGTTACTACGCAGAGGCAAATGACTGGTACCGCCGGCTACACTTGGTCCGGCTGCCGTGTCCCAACCTGCTGGCGAATTCGCCGCGCCGCAGCGACGAGATGGGTGAGCGCGGGAGTGACTTCGTCCCAGGTGCGCGTCTTCAGCCCGCAGTCGGGGTTGACCCAGACGTTCTGGGCAGGTAAGACTTCCAGGGTAGCCTGGAGCATCGCCACGATCTCGTCTTCGCTCGGCACCCGCGGAGAGTGGATATCGTACACGCCCGGGCCGATATCCTTATCGTAGCCGGTATGGCGGAATACGCGCAGCAGCTCGCCGCCGGATCGCGAGTTTTCGATTAAGAGCACATCGGCGTCCAGCGCTGAGATGGCGCCGATGATGTCGTCGAAGTCGCTGTAGCACATGTGCGTGTGGACCTGGGTGGCCGGGCCCGCTCCGGCGGAGGCAGTGCCGAACGCCTCTACTGCCCACGAGAGATACCCGTCCCACTCGCTACGGCGCAGCGGTAGCCCTTCACGGAGCGCCGGTTCGTCGATCTGTATCGCCCGTAGTCCTGCCCGCTCGAGGTCGGAGACCTCGTCCTTGAGGGCGAGCGCGATCTGTCGGCAGGTCTCGGCCCGTGGCTGGTCGTCGCGAACGAACGACCAGTCGAGGATGGTCACCGGACCCGTCAGCATCCCCTTGACCGGCCGGGTTGTGAGCGATTGAGCGTAGACGCTCCACTGCACCGTCATAGGGACGGGCCGTGACACGTCGCCGTAGATGATCGGCGGCCGAACGCAACGCGAGCCGTAGCTCTGGACCCAGCCGTAGTGGGTGAAGGCGAAGCCGGAGAGCCGCTCCCCAAAGTACTGCACCATGTCATTGCGCTCGAATTCGCCATGTACCAGCATATCCAATCCAAGTGCTTCCTGCCGTGCAATCGCATCCGCGATTGTCGCTTCGACGAAGCGCTCGTACTCCGTCTGTCCAATCTCCCCGGCCTCGAAGCGGCGGCGCATGCGGCGCACGTCCGCCGTCTGCGGGAAGGAGCCAATCGTCGTCGTGGGCAACAGGGGAAGTCCGAGTTCGGCATCTTGCAGCGGGTGCCTTTGCGAGTAGGCGGGCCGCCGGCACGATTGCTCCTCAGCCTGCCGCGCTCGTACCGCCGGGTCGTGTACCTGGGGTGCGGTAGCCCGTGCCTTGGCTGCCGCCGCGCTCTTCGTAAACGCCTCTTCGACTGCGGAGCGCCCCTCGGAGAGCGCGCGGCGAAGGCTGACGACCTCGGCCACCTTCTGTTCCGCGAAGGCGAGCCAGCTGCGAACCTCGGGCTCGATTCCGTCCTCGCGTGCGGCGTCATAGGGAACATGCAGCAGTGAACACGAGGGAGCGACCAGCATGCGGTCAGCCGGCACGACGGTGGTTACATCCTGTAGGAGGCACAGTGCGGCATCGAGATCAGTTCGCCAGATGTTGCGCCCGTCGACGACACCCGCGACGAGGAACTTGTCGTCCGGCAGGCCATAGCGGCGAAGGAGCGCCAGGTTCTGCTCGCGCCCGCGAACCAGGTCAAGACCGATGCCATCTATAGGCAGCGTGGCCATGGTCTCGTAGCTCTCGCCGACATGGCCGAAGTAGGTCTGAACGAGTAGCCTGGCTCCCCCTCGGTGCCGAGCAAGCTCAGTATAGACGTCACGGAACATTGCCAGCTCTTGCGGTGTGCGGTCCTGGACCAGGCACGGCTCATCCAATTGGATCCACTTGATTCCTGCGGCGGAGAGCCGCGCCAGCACCTTGGCATAGACCGCGACCAGCTCAGGCAATATCTCACCCGGCAGATCTACCTGCGCGTCTTGCGGCTTGCCCAGCATGGCCAGGCTGAATGGTCCGACCAGAACTGGTTTGGCCGAGATGCCCAGCGAGTGCGCCTGGACTACTTCATCGAAAAGCTTGGTTGAGGCGAGGTGCAAGTGCTGGCCGGTACGCCATTCGGGAACAAGATAGTGGTAGTTGGTGTCGAACCACTTCGTCATTTCCAGCGCCGCCGCGTCGAGACCGCCACGCTGCACGCCACGCGCCATCGCGAAGTAGGTGTCCAGATCGACC
Organism: Ktedonobacterales bacterium; assembly: GCA_052143275.1. GTDB lineage: Bacteria > Chloroflexota > Ktedonobacteria > Ktedonobacterales > JADMIN01 > JAJPKE01. The sequence continues at coordinate 3,842 of JBKQTH010000447.1, forward strand.
GTCTCCTGGTTCCAGCAGAAGCGTTCGGGCACCGCACCAACCAGGGCGATGGCGTCAAGGACCTGGTCATACAGCGAGAAGTCATTCACCGGTATGAGGTCGATACCCGCAGCTCGCTGCGCCTCCCAATGCTCCCGTCGTCTCTCTTCCCCCACCGCCCGCAGCTCATCCTCTCCCAGTATTCCGCCCCAGTAGGCCTCACAGGCACGCTTCAGTTCACGGTTCCGCCCGATACGCGGGTAACCAATCGTTGTTGTCTGGACCATGGTTCTCTCCCTTGATTCACGCCACTTGCGCCACTCCCCTACTCACCTCTGGCGACCGATGAGTCTGCGGACGATAGGCAGGCGCAGTACTCTGCCCCATCCGCCGCGGCAGGGATTCTGCACCTATTATATAACGAACGTTCGATTGAAAAACAGACCGTGTACAATAGTGGTGAAGCCTTTATCATGGAAGGAGTGTTTGGGGGATGCCACCACGGGCGGGGATACACGAGGCGGTACGCCGTGCTCAGGTGTTGCGTGCGGCGCGTGCCTGCATCGTAGCTATGGGATACGAGCGCGTGACCATGCGAGACATCGCCGAGCTAGCTGGAGTCAGCACCGGCACCGTCGTGCACTACTTTCACGACAAGGAGAGCGTGCTGGCAGCCGCGTTGCTCGACAAGATCCAGGATACCGGCATCGCCTTTCGTGCGGCGCTAACCGGCGCGGACTCGGCGTGGGAACGGTTGGAGCGACTCGTAGGTGCCAGCATTCCGGCAAGCGACGAGGTGCGTGATGAGTGGCGCTTGTGGCTGACCTTCTGGGGTGAAGCCACTCGCAACGAGAGATTCCGTGCCGTGAGCGAACGCCAGCATCGCCGTTGGACCAACTTCCTGGCTCGCATTCTCCGTGAAGGAGTGGACTCCGGCGAGTTCGCGGCAATTGATTCCGCGGCAACCGCAACGCAGGTGGCTGCCCTGATAGATGGGCTGGCAGTCCAGGCAACACTCGGCAATCCTACCCTCACACCCCCGCAGATGCGCCGGCTCTGCCTGGACGCGATTCGTCGACTCGTACTGCCCAACCCCTAGCCATCACGCCCGTAAGGCCAAATTGTGACCCTTTATTTCTCATGGCCGTTCAATGTTGTCCAGCGATACGATGCCTTTTTTCACTGCATCAATGATCGCCTGGTTGCGGTAGGCCAACTGGAGTTTGGTCAAGACATTGCCCAAGATGGCCTACCGGCGCCGACCGAAGAAGAGGTGTCGTCGCATTCTTGACAACTGGCCGATATTGTGGTAAAGCGTGTCAACACTAGTAGCTGATAGGCCCGCGAAGATCAAGAGGAGTAGATGCTTGGCGCCTGAGAGCGAGCCGGATGGGTGGTGCAAGTTCCGGTCAGGAGCCTGGTCTCGAACGCGCTTGTGAGCGGTTGGCCGAAGAAAGTGCAACCCGCCGGACGTTTCTGCCCGGTCCGGGTTGGCAAGTAGGCTCAGGCGGTCGGTTACCGCGCCAGCAATAACCGGGAGAGGTCACAGAGCCTGCCGCACACCGCCGTGCCGGCGCGCCGCAAAGTTGCAAAGCGTCGCTGTGGCAACAAGGGTGGCACCGCGGGAGCAGAAATCGGATATATCCTGCCTCTCGTCCCTTAGACGAAAACGTTGTGGGGACGGGAGGCTTTTGTTTGCTCACCGGCCCCGACCGAGAGAGAGGATGGGATAGCCGAAATGCGCCATCTGCTGACCGTCGCCGACGTACCCGCCACCGAAATCGAGCAGCTGTGCGCTCAGGCGCAGGCCGCCAAAGACGGCCGCCGAGCTGCCCACGTTCCATCACCGCCGCCGCCGCTCTCCGGCTGCACCGTTGCGCTGCTCTTCGAAAAACCATCGCTCCGCACCCGGGTCTCTTTTGAAGTTGCCGCTGCTGAGCTGGGTGCCACCAGCCTCTATCTTTCCCCTCAGGAAGTCGGTCTAGGCAGCCGTGAATCGGTCGCGGATGTGGCACGCGTGCTCAGCAGCTTCGTCCACTGCGTGATCTTGCGAACCTTCGAACACGCGGTCATCGAAGAATTTGCGCGCCACGCGACCATTCCCGTCATCAACGGCCTCTCCAATGCTCACCATCCCTGCCAGGGACTTACCGACGTTTTTACCATACAGGAGCAGTGTGGCAAGCGCGCTGGTACGATCGTGACGTACCTGGGAGATGGCAACAATTGTGCCCATTCTCTGATGCAGGCGGCGGCCGCGCTGGGCATACATCTGCGCCTCGCCACACCGGCGGGATATGAACCGGATCCCAGGTTGCGAGAGATGGCAGAGCAGCAGGCTCGAAGGTCGGGCGGTAGCGTCACCTTGATGACCGACCCAAGGGCGGCGGCCCTTGGCGCCGACGTCCTTTACACTGATGTCTGGACCAGTATGGGCACGGAGCACCAGGCCGAGCTGCGAGAAGCCGTTTTCGCACCGTACCGGCTCGAGACCGATCTCGTCAAGCTGGCCAGCGAAGACGTGATCGTGCTGCATCCACTGCCCGCACATCGCAACCACGAGATTAGTGACGCGGTGATTGACGGCCCACACTCGCGAGTCTTCGTTCAGGCCGAAAATCGACTCCACATGCAAAAGGCTATTCTCCAGATGCTGATTGCCGCCCCCACCGAGGCGACTTCAGCGCGTGACGCAACCGGTGAACCGCAATCGGGCCTGCCCACTGGCCGGCTACTGCCTGAGAGGACCGTCAATGAAGCTATGGTATAAGGGCTACGATCTGGCGCCACTGGTCGAGCGCTTTGAGGGGGCTCGCAATGTCAGGCTCGATATCGAGCTGGCCCGGAGCGATATCTGGGGCTCACTCGGACATGTGGCGCAATTATGCGCGGTGGGATTGCTCACCGAACCAGAGGCCGATGCGCTTCACTGGACGCTCTCCCAGCTGCTGCTCCAGGCGGAGGCCGGTACGCTTATCCCAGCGACGGCGGAAGAGGACATCCACACGCTGGTCGAGGATACCCTGATCACCCTGCTCGGAGACACCGGCAAGAAAGTCCATACTGGGCGATCACGCAACGATCAGATACTCACTGATGTGCGACTCTACGCCAAGGAATCTATGCTGCGGATCGCAGAGGCGCTGCTGGACGCCGCTGATGCTTTGCTGAGGCTGGCCAAGCGGTATGAATGGACGCCGCTGCCTGGCTATACCCACATGCAGCGAGGCATGCTTTCATCGGTCGGCCTCTGGGCCTCCGCTTTCGTTGAAGTGTTACTGGATGACTGCTTGCCGCTCCTCGCGGCCTATACGCTGAGCGATCAATCTCCGTTAGGCTCGGGGGCGGCCTATGGCTCGTCGCTGCCGCTGGATCGAGAATACAGCGCGCGCATGCTAGGATTTATGAAGCCGCAGCACAATGTGCTGGCGGCCGCCAATTCCCGGGGCAAGACCGAGGCAGCGGTGGTTGGGGCACTGGCGCTGATCATGCTTGATCTCTCCAAGTTCGCACAGGACGTACTGCTCTACACCACCAGCGAATACGGCTTCTTCCAGGTGCCGGAGGAATTGTGCTCCGGCAGCAGCATGATGCCGCAGAAACGCAACCTGGGCGCGCTGGAACTGGTGCGGGCGCGTGCACAGACCGTGATCGCGGCGCAGTCGCAGATGCTGGCGTTGCTGGGGGGACTGCCTTCGGGATACAACATGGATTATCAAGAGACGAAAGCGCCTTTTATCGAGTCACTCCACATCACCGAGGAGAGCCTGGCGATCGCCGAACTCTTCGCCGGCCATATCACCGTCGATCGAGAGCGAGTGCGCGCCGCGTGCAGCGATGATCTCTTCGCCACCGATCGTGCCAATGCTCTAGTCCGTACCGGCGTACCGTTTCGCGACGCCTACCTCCGGGCGGCAACAGCGGAGCCGGAGCCGGAGCATCTGGACCTGGAAGCCCGCCTGCGTGAGCGTACGGGTACCGGCATGCCAGGAAATCTGGAGTTGGAGGCGCTGGCCACTCTCATCGCGCAAGAACGAGCTGGTTGGGAAGCGAGGCAGACGGCATTCGCTCAGGCTATTGCTGCACTGGTGCAGTCTCGACCTCATCCGGGCGTCGCCGCCGCAGCCTCGGGTAGGGCGTCTCCGCCGGGAACATCGGCCGCGCCCTCTCTATCGGAGTTCGCCGGCGACATCGTACTGGGTATCTGAGGCGTCCGGTGGGGTGTCCGCCATTGGGAGAAAGCTGGAGAAAATCTAGAGAAAGCTGGAGAAAATGGAGCAGGAGAAGGCTATAGTAAACAGGTCGAACCTCGAGAGCCCACAGGTTTCGAAAGTCATTCTCGCCTATTCTGGCGGTCTTGACACATCGGTGGCGATACGCTGGCTGAACGAGACGTACGGAATGGATGTCGTCACCTTAACCATCGACGTGGGTAATGAGCGGGACATACCAGCGGTGGCCGAGCGAGCTCGCACGATAGGTGCGGTGAAAGCGCTCACCATCGATGCACGCGAGGAATTCCTGGAACACTTCGTCTGGCCGGCGCTTGCCGCCAATGCCGTCTATGAGGGTGCGTATCCGCTGGCCACGGCAATTGCCCGCCCACTCATCGCGAAATTACTGGTTGAGACCGCGCGGCGGGAGGGCGCTACTGCGGTGGCTCACGGCTGTACCGGAAAGGGCAATGATCAGGTGCGCTTCGACGTCTCCATCATGGCACTGGCACCCGATCTGCAGATCATCGCACCCGTGCGCGAATGGCGCATGACTCGAGACGCCGAACTGGAATACGCCGCCAGCCACGCTATACCAGTTATGGCGACCTCCGCTAGTCCCTACAGCGTGGATGCCAATCTCTGGGGACGCAGCATCGAGTGCGGCGCCCTGGAAGATCCCTGGGCCGAACCGCCGGCAGAGGTATGGAATTGGACGGCGGATTCTTCGGAGACGCCCAAGAATCCCGCTGAGGTAACCGTGAGCTTTGAGGAGGGCGTTCCCCTGGCGCTCAACGGTGAGCGGCGGAGCTCAGTGGACCTGGTGCAGCAGCTTAATGCGCTGGCAGGCGCGCATGGCATAGGACGAATCGACCATGTGGAAAATCGATTGGTCGGCATTAAATCCCGCGAGGTCTATGAGGCGCCAGCCGCGGTCGTATTGCTGGCGGCGCACCAGGCGTTGGAGTCTCTGACTCTTAGTCGAGATCAGGCGCGCGTCAAAGAATTGCTCTCGGGCGAGTATGCCCGGCTGATCTACAATGGCCAGTGGTACAGCGCGCTGCACGCCAATCTCATGGCCTTCATGCGCAGCACGCAACAATTTGTGACTGGTGACGTACGGCTCAAGCTCTTCCGCGGCACGTGTACCGTGGTGGGACGTCGCTCACCATATTCGCTCTACCAGCATGGTCTGGCGACGTATGACCGCGGAGATACCTTCGACCATGATAGCGCGATCGGATTCATTAAGCTGTGGGGGCTACCCTTGCAGACCCAGGCCCGAGCTCAACTCTTGCAGCTGCAACCTGCCCTAGGCCACGACGAGGCGGACGCATACGGTCCAACACTCGGCAGCCTTACCTCGGCCACCAGCCTTGAACCGGGTGCCTTGCGTTAGTAACCTGGCTGGCTGGCCCGGCATGGTATGGTCCGCGGAAGCACATGGCCAGAGGTTATCTGGCTGCGGGAGACGCCTGAGGCGTGGCTAGAAACCCGAAGTGAATCGGCGTCAGTCTCTGGATTGGTGCTACAGGGAGACGGCGCTAATCATGTGCGTCATGATGAGATAGGTCACCACCGCAACGCCCACCGTGGCAAACACATACGCAAACATGAAGATGAGAATAATTCCGCGCTCCAGCCCGGAGAAGCCAAACTGCGACCGATGGTAGAGCGCATGATATTCCACGGCAAAGATACCGGATCCCGGTGGGAGTGGCGAGGCTGAGCCAGGTGCCGTCTGGTCGGGAGCCTCGACCGGCACCGTCGTGTCCTTCGGCTTCCTCATTTTTCCTTTCTCCGCACCTGCCGGAGGGGTGACAAAAATATCCTCTGTCGCCAGCGCCAGCTCAAGCTGTTCCATGTACTGGATGCGCAGACGGACCAGGCGGCTATAGCGAGTGATGAGCCGTATCCAGGTGGCATTGAGCATCAAGGCCAGCACTGTGATGGCAGCATACAGGCCGGTCACCCACCAGGTGTTGAGATGGCTGTTGTAGAAGAGTACCCCCATGCCGGTAAAGAACACGACGTTGAGGCCGACAAACAGGTCATTGGTGGTCTGGCGACGATCGCTAAGTTTCGTCGTATCCTCCATCAAAGCCAGATAATACGCAAACCGCGGATGGCTGGTCTCTGATTCCGGTTGCGCCATGTTTCTCCCTCCAGGCGTTAGCCAGACCTGCTCTCTCGCCACTATACGCCTTCCCTGCTATCGTGTCCAGTGGAGGAGCTTGTATGCGGTGTCGGCTTCGCGGTAGGGGGCCGGTTACGCACCCGATCTGCGGGTGAGGTCAACCGGAAATTGAGGAGCTTGGCCTGACGGGTGCCGTGGACCTCTAGAAACCAGAGGCTAGCGCTATTGGCCGCCCAGCATCCCCGACGCGATGGCATAACCGGGGGCGGCAACCGAGTATTGCCAGCGCTCATGCGTACCTTGGCAGCTCGGCTCAGCTAGCGGAGTGCTGGAAACCGGCTGCCAGTACCCGTTAGTCTGGCCTTCGCCGGTGCCGCCGCCTTCCGCGCACGTGACGATGTACAGGTAGTACAGATGGGCGCGGGCGCCGGGCGGTGGAGAGATGCTAAGGCGGCCATTCTCGGCAGCCAGCGCAATCGTGCGGTTCGCCGGCACTGTTGGCGCGACCTGGATGGTCAGCGAGGGCCAGCCATTGGTGAAGGGACCCGGGCCTCCGTTCTCCTCAGTTCCACCATCAGGCTCGGTGCTGACGATTGTGTAGAAGGTGGCCTGCGCGCTCAGTGTGACGCGACCGCTGGGTGTCAGTGGGATGAACTGCAAGATGGACCATTGCTCTCCGGGCGCCAGCGTGCTGGGGAGCTCGGCGCAGCGCAGGTCCGGAAATGTCGGCCACTGGTAGGTCGGCGGCTCTCCGCCGCTCTGCCCCACCCAGATCGCCGAGTCGCAGTAGCTCGGTCTCGGATCTCCCTGCACTTGATAGGTCGTCTGCGACTGATTGGCGAGCGTCATCTGCACCTCGAGCAGCTCACTCAGGAAGTACGGCCCCGGCGGCACCGCGATGGTCATCTGGAGTCCGCCGGCCGCGACGGAGGCCGATGGGCCGCCAAGCGAAGCTACTGCGCCATCGAGGCGCGCACGCAGTACGAGCAGGCCGGCGATCACTGCCAGCGCCAATATCACGGCGACGCTGGCTTGCAGTGGCCGCTTCGACCACAGACCAGAGTGGTTGGATTTCTCCTGAGAAGCCATATTGCCCGCTCCTCTGGCAAGGTAACGCCATGCGTGTCGCTCGAGTGAGCGGCGACGTGCACTCACATGAACCTGACGCCTTTGGGCCTGCATCGGTTCCACCTCTCCGTAAGGCAGAATATCACAGAGGGTAAGCAGAGCTACGCCGAGTCTTTTCTCTCTCTTCGTACCTTTCTGTTAGTTGAAGCATGAAACGTCCGCAGGGCGTGCCCGCGAGAACGCCTGACCCCTTGGTCGTCGCTGAGCATCAGCTAAGAAACGCCTTGATCCGTTCCGCGATGAAATCTCCCTCTTCTTCCAACGCGAAATGGCCGGTGTCGAGGAGGTGAAGCTCAGCATTGGGTAGATCACGCTGATAGGCTTTTGCCCCCTCTACGGTGAAGAATGGATCGTTCTTTCCCCAGACGATCAGCATGCGAGGTTGTCGGGTGCGGAAGTACTCATGCCATCCGTCGTAGAGCGCGACGTTAGAGCTATAGTTGTGGAGCAGGTCGAGTTGGATCGCGTCGTTTCCAGGGCGATCGAGGAAAATCTGGTCGAACGTCCAGTTATCTGGGCTAATCGCTTTCGGGTTCTTCGCACCGTGTGTGTACTGAAAGGTGGTAGTCTCCAAACTAAGCAGGCCGCGGACCGGCTTCTCCGTTTCCTTATTACGGTTGGCCCAGAAGGGCTTCATCGGATCGAAGGCGGCGCCGATGCCTTCGACGTACGCATTGCCGTTCTGCACGACGATGCTGTCAATCGCTTCCGGATGCGTAGACGCGATCCGATATCCTACGGGAGCGCCGTAATCCTGGACGTACATGCTGAACTTCTTTAGGCGAAGCACAACGAAGAGCAGTTCCTCCACGTGCGCCGCTAGGTTATCGAAGGTGTAGGAAAACTCTGCGGCATTCGGCGCATCGCTATACCCGAAGCCGAGATAGTCGGGTGCAATCACATGCAACTTCTCGGCAAGCTGCGGTATCACGTTGCGGTACATGTGGGAAGACGTGGGAAAACCATGAAGGAGTACAAGGTTGGGAGCATTCTTGTCGCCAGCTTCGCGGTAGAACATCTGGTGGCCGTGTACGTCAGCGTAGTTGTAGGTAATCATTCGAATTCCTTTCCAATTTGGATGCAGGGTTGAAAAAACGTCCGGTCGTTAACCGAATCTTCAGATACTCCGATGGCGCGATTTTGACATTGTGCACGTTACGTGCCAACCTGCATTATTAACTGTTTGTGCCCGTCCATCAGGCATTTAGGTGGAGAAATCGATCGAGCGACTATCCAGTTGCCTCCAGCGGGAGGTCTCCGCACTCGCATGCCAGTGTGCGCCGCCACCTCACCGCTCGGGCCGCAGACCATGACGCACCGAGTTCTCACCGAGTTCTCTAGGAGGATACTACTATGGCGGATCCTCGGATCGCCCGCTGGGCGAAAACGCTTGTCGGCTATTGTTTGGATATTCAGCCGGGCCAGGTCGTGGTCATGCACTCCACGCCGCTGGCCGAGCCCTTGATCACTGCCACGTATCAGGAGGTGTTGCGCGCCGGGGCCTATCCGGTCGTCCACCTCGAGATTCCCGAGCTGGAGCGGCTGCTCCTCACCGAAGGCAGCGATGAGCAAGTGGCCTGGATCAATCCCGGCACACGCGCTGAGGTTGAGCAGGCGAATGCCCTGTTATCCATCATGGCATCGGCGAACACCCGCGCGCAGACCGGCGTCAAGCCGGAGCGGCAGGTACTCGCGCAGCGGGCGTTTCACGAGATTGCACAGATATCGAAAGACCGTGAAGCCGCAGGCCTGTTCCGCTGGTGCGTCACCCTGTATCCCACCGAGGCGCATGCTCAGGACGCCGATATGTCGCTTGCCGAATTCACCGAGTTCATCCATGGAGCCTGTTTCCTGAACGAAGCGGAGCCGGCGGCGGCCTGGGCGGCGCTGGCTCGTGAGCAACAGCGCTACGTCGAGTGGCTACGCGGCAAGCATGAGGTGCGGGTGGTGGGGCAAGACACCGACCTGCGGCTCTCGATCGAAGGACGCACGTTTATCAATAGCGATGGCAGAAGGAACTTTCCCAGTGGCGAGTTCTTCACCGGGCCGGTGGAAGACTCCGCGGATGGGACCATTCGCTATCGCATCCCAAGTGTTTATCGCGGGCGAAGCGTCAAGGATATTCGGCTGCGGTTTGAGCAGGGGCGGGTGGTGGAAGCGCACGCGGCCCAGGGCGAGGAGTTCCTGCGCGAGATGCTGGAGACGGATGCCGGGGCACGCTACCTGGGCGAATTCGCCTTCGGCAATAATTTCGGCATTACCCGCAGCACGCAGTCTACGCTCTTCGACGAGAAGATCGGTGGCACGATCCACCTGGCCCTGGGCAATAGCTATCCCGAGACCGGCGGCAAGAACGTCTCCTCGCTGCACTGGGACATGGTCTGCGACCTGCGCCCGGAGGCCGGCGGTGGGGAAGTCTGGGTGGACGGCGAGCTGTTGCTGAAAGACGGCAAGCTCGTGTCGGTGGGCGCGTGACCGGCTCAAGCTGATCAAGCGGATGATGTACGGGCGAGCCAGCTTTCCCCTCCTGCGCCAGCGCGTGTTGTCTGCGGCGTAAGGTGGGGTATACTGGGAGCGTTTGGACTGGAAGAAAGGCAGGGCGACAGGCCCCATGCAGGACGTAACGCTCCAACCAGTGACCCGAGCCAACTGGCGGGTCGCTGTCCAACTGAGCGTCCTTCCCGAGCAGCAGCGCTTTGTCTCGAACTATGCCCCGATTGCGGCGATCGCGTTAGCCAAAGCCTACGTTGGCGCCATGGGATGGCACTGGATCCCCTATGCCTTTTACCAAAGGGAGGAGATGATCGGATTTGTCACCCTGGCGTATGAGGATAGTTCGGAGAACAGAGACCAGTACTGGGTCTTCCACTTCTTCATCGCTGCCCAGTATCAAGGCCAGGGGTATGGCCAAGCAGCCCTCAGGCTGCCCCTCGAGGACGTCAAGGCGCATCATCCCGCCTGTCAGGTCCTCCACCTCACGGTCCATCCTGAGAATCTTCCAGCCCAGCACCTCTATACCAAAGCCGGATTCCGCCCCACCGGAGAGCGTTTGGAAGAGGAGCCTGTTTATCAACTGCGTTTGCGCCCCTGAAGGAGGTTCTCTCCAACCCTCACTTTCTGGATGCATATCAACCGAACCGTGTCCACCGGGCGTGATAGAGAGCCATTTTATGCTTCAAAAGTCAAAAGTGTGTCATAACGGAACGTTTCCAGCGCTCTCTTGTTCCTCGTGCAGCTGTCGGTGGCCGCAGTGCTGGCCGGGGACGGTGCAGCCAGGCAGCCGGAACGTTGTAGTCGCCCGGACACGGGCCACCAACACCTAGCTCGCTGGCGTTGTCTTGGTGAGTCGCAGCCTCAACCACCGCTCCGATGAGCGGGTCTCCCTGGAGACAGGCTACCGGTGCGATGTTGCCAAGAAGCTCATCCCGTAAAAGGGATCGAGAGTGTCACATACTCAACAACAGAGCGGTGTAAGGTAGATGAGGCGAATGTAGGGATCTGCCCCCTAACCTCGTTGATACTAGTAGCGAAGTAAAACGCCCTTGATCGTTTGGAGCATTCAGTTGCCAGCGTGCTGGAGCACCAGAAAGGGAATCTGAGTGAAAGCAGTTCGGAGCAGAACCTTTTGGCTCGTCGGCTTGCTCTGTTTAGGTATTGTGCTCGTAGCGTACATCTCACTAAATGTCTTGCATGTGCAGAACTCCTTGCGTTCGCCTACGGTCCCAAAGAGCCGCCAGGCGACCGAAACCGCTGGGCCAGTGGCGACCGCCACGAGCGTTGCCCAGACTACCCAAACCCAACAGGCCCAGGTTACCGAGACGCAGCAACCTCTCCCGACTGCAACGGCAACGCCAGAAGTCAATCAGTTTGCCGGATCGATGATTCTGACCACTGTCATGTGCAGCAGCAGCGGAAATGGCTGCCCACAGAGCACCAGTTCCTCATTCAAGACGCAGGGTCCGTTCTCTTTGCTCTGGGCTTGCTCGAATAATGACGTCTCACCCAATCTGAACGCCACCATTCAGATTCAGGTCTTCAATGGCGCTGGGCGGCAGGTGGATGTGCTTTCGGGGACGTGTACCGGTAAGACCCCAAGTCAAGGCATCATCTTGGAAGACCTTCCGCCTGACACATACACCTTGACCATCGGAGAGACGACGGGGCCATCCTGGGTCGTTTTCGCACTCGAATAGCCAAGAGCAGATAAACAGCGAGGATGAGCGCAGATGAAAGTGATGATCGGTTGGGCGGACCAAGAGCATGGCACCGTGGAGGTGACCCCTGCCGGTCTCGCGTATGATGGCCCGACTCCAGCACATGTGCTGGGGATCGTCGAGGATCAGCGCCATTGGTACGATCGCGCTGGTGTGCTGCACCTGCTCGCCGATGACGAGTTGGTGCGTTCATTGCCCTATCGGATGCAGGGTCTATTGTGGGCAGTGTTCATAGATAAGCAAGGAGCCATCCAAAATCAACCAGCGTACGATCCGTGGGGTAATCTGTGGCGAAGTGAGGACACTCGGCAGTGAGCTAGACTTTGCACATTTTGGCGAGGAAAAACACGGCATGGGCGGGCGACAGCTCGACACGGTGGCAGCAACCATCGAAGCCCTGCCGGAGCCGGATTTCTCGGATCACCAGCCTTTACCGATGAGTGGCGCGGAAGGCCCCACGAATTCATTCGGGGGATGAACGCGCCGGACTGCTCGAGACACCGGAGACCCGGACGCTCTTGACAACCGAGAGGTTTCTGCGCTAGACTGCTGACAAGAACGTTTGTTCGGAAGCTGGTAACCACACGTGTCTCAGCAGCCGGAGACCTCAAGCCTGCGCGATCCAGTCGAGGGAGAGCCACCGACCATGCCCACACGCCCACCTCAGCAGCACCCGGTGCCGGCTCCCCCCACTCGGGGAGACACCATCGGGGACCCCGCCAGTGCCGAGTTCGGAGACGACGTCGAGGTCCTTGTGGACGATCCTGACTCGGCGGGTGCGCTCCCCGAGCGGGCTCCGCGCACGCCGTCATTTGTCTGTGAGGTGCCGCTTCGGGTGAGCCCACAGCAGGAACGCGTGCTGCTCGCGCGGTTGGAGGCCGCTCGTGCCCTCTATAACGCCTGCCTGGGAGAAGCGCTCCGTCGCTATCGGCTGGTGCGCGAGTCTCGAGCCTATCAGCACGCTCGCCACCTTCCTCGCCACACCCCGGAGCGGACGGAGGCTTTCCGAGCAGCCCGTGCTGCCTATGCCTTTTCGGATGCGGCCCTGCAGGCCTATGCCAAAGACGGTCGTCACCAGTCCCACTGGATCGAGCTCCATCTGGATGCTCCGGTCACTCAGAAGCTCGCCAGCCGAGCCTTCCAGGCCGTCCAACGGCTGGC
>JBKQTH010000448.1:0-11850 GCA_052143275.1 Ktedonobacterales bacterium
TCTCCCCGGTCATTCTAGCACAGCTGCAACTGCAAGCGCATACTGATTCGTGTACTTCTCAACTAGAGCAAGCACCCACCATTAATGGCAAGCAAGCTCCTTATAGAATTGCAGGGCACCATGGAAAACCAATGGAATGAGAATCTAAGCCCGGCTCAATGCAAGATGCACAGGGTGTGCCGAGCCCGCATTACTACAGGGCCAATTCGAGGTGAGCTTGACCCAGTTCATCCAGTCTACCCGAATGTTATTCTGTATCCTGCCTCATTGAAACCACTCACGAAGCTGGCGTATAGTATGTCATACCAGCAAGCTGGCAGGGCCAGACTGACCGGCATTTTCCTGTCGAGAGTTTCGATACTGGAGGTTCCGCCATGCCTGATCTGCCCACGGGAACGGTCACCCTCCTCTTCACCGACATCGAAGGCAGCACCCGCTTGCTTCAATATCTGGGCGACGGCTATGCCCAGTTGTTGCGCGACCACCAACAGCTTCTGCGGCAGGCCTTTACCCAGCACGGCGGCGGCGAGGTGGACACCCAGGGTGATAGCTTCTTCGTGGCATTCGCGACTGCTCCCTCCGCGGTCGCCGCCGCCGCCGCCGCTACCCGTGCCCTGGCGGCGCACACCTGGCCAGAGGGAGTCGCCGTGCGTGTGCGGATGGGACTGCACACGGGGGCACCGCAGCTGGTCGGGGACCGCTACGTAGGTCTCGACGTACACCGTGCCGCCCGCATTGCCGCCGCCGGACACGGAGGTCAGATCCTGCTCTCGGAATCCACCCGGGTGCTGGCTACTCAGGATCTGCCCACAGGCGCATCGCTGCGGTATCTAGGGGCCTACCGGCTCAAGGACCTGCAGCAGCCCGAGTCCATCACCCAGCTAACTCTGGCAGAGCTACCCTCCGATTTTCCGCCCTTGAAGACGCTGGACCGGCGCACCCATAATCTGCCTGTACAGCCCACCGCCCTCCTTGGGCGTGAGGAGCAGGAGGCAGCGCTCTCGGCGTTGCTCCGGCGCCGTGATGTCCGGTTGGTAACGGTGACGGGAGCCGGTGGCATCGGCAAGACGCGTCTGGCGCTGCAGGTAGCTGCTGAGGTGCTTGAGGACTTCCCTGACGGGGTCTGGTTTGTGCGCCTCTCCCTCTTGACCGACCCAGAACTGGTGCTTCCCACCATCGCTCAGACCTTTGGCCTCAAAGAGGTGCCAGGCCAGCCTATCGTCCAGACCCTTGCTGAGTATCTGCATGCGAAGCAGCTCTTGCTGCTGCTGGACAATGTCGAGCAGATAGTGGCGGCAGCACCGGCGGTGGGGAATCTACTGGCAGACAGCCCTGGCCTCCGAATACTGGCGACCAGCCGGGTTCCGCTTCGGCTCCGGGGGGAATGGGAGTATCCCCTGATTCCCCTGTCACTCCCTGACCCCGGGCATCTCTCCCAAGCCGATCGGGTCACTCAGTATGCGGCGGTGGCCCTCTTTGTGGAGCGGGTGGCGGCGGTCCGGCCGGACTTTCTAGTGACTAGTGCCAACGCGCCGGCCATCGCTGAGATCTGCACCCGATTAGATGGACTACCGCTGGCGATCGAGCTGGCGGCGGCGCGGGTGAAGCTGCTCTCCCCTGAGGCGCTCCTCTCCCGGCTCTCGAGCCAGCTCCAAATGCTGACCGGCGGGGCGCGGGATCTAGAGGCGCGGCAGCAGACCATGCGCGCAACTATCGGCTGGAGTGCGGCTCTGCTCAGCCCATTGGAGCAGGTGCTCTTCCGTCGGCTGGCTGTCTTCGTAGGTGGCGGGACCCTGGAAGCTACTCAGGCGGTCTGTGTGGCACCTGAGGGGGTGGAGCCGCTAGGAGTGGATCTCCTGGATGGGTTGGGAGCGCTGGTGGACCAGAGTCTGGTGCAGCAACGGGAGGAAGGCGGCGTGCCTCGCTTTGGGATGCTGCAGGTCATCCGCGAGTTTGCCCTGGAGCAGCTGATGAACAGCGATGAGGTTCCGGCACTACGGCAGGCGCACACAGCCTACTACCTTAGTCTGGCTGAGCGTCTGGAGCCGCAGGTTAGCGGTCCAGACCAGGTAGAGATCTTGACACTGCTTGAGCGTGAGCACGACAACCTGCGGGCTGTGTTCGACCGGTCGCTGGAGCATCAGGCCGCGGAGGCGGCGGCACGTCTCTGCGTGGCACTCCTGGGATTTTTGAGCATGTCCGGCCACGTAATAGAGCTAGGGCAGTGGTCGGCACAGGCATTGCTCCACACCGGCACACTGCCCCATCGGCTACACGCTCGCCTGCTCATACCGGCCAGCTTCGTGGCGCGGGCCCAGGGAGACTATGCGACGGCCATACAGCACCTGGAACAAGGTTTGGCGCTCTTTCGGAGTGTAGGTGACAACGCCGGTGTGGCGGATGTGCTCGGCCAGTTGGCTGAGATTGCCCTTAATCAGGACCATTTCGATGAGGCCGAGCAGCTCTTCGAGGAGAGTCTGCACCTGTTGCGGGAAGTTGGCGACCGCCCGGCGATGCTCCAGGTACTGGAAATGCAGGCCTATCTGCCTTTGATTCGCGGCGATGCCGCCACAACCAAGAAGCTGCTTGAACAGGGACTCGAGTTGGCACAGGATCTAAAAGATACCCACGACATAGCAAGCTTTAGGGATGGCCTGGGTCTCCTGGAGTTACTCGCAGGTAATGACACCGGCGCTGAGACTTTGCTCCAGCAGGCGCTGGCAGCACAGCAGCAGCTGGGCGATACCAATTGCACCGCCATCTCACTAGGATATTTTGGCCTGCTGGCGCTCGAGCGCGGCGATGCCAGCTTAGCGCAAGATCGGTTGAACCAGAGCAGGTCCCTCTTTCAAGACAGCGATAATCAAGTTGGGGTCGGCTCGATCCTAGTCTGGTTGGGATTAGCGCTCTTGGCGGCCGGCAATGTTGAGGAAGCGGAAGCGGCATACCTGCAGTGTCTGCGCATCCAGCACAAGCTTGGGCACAAACAGCGAACCGCCGCAAGTCTGGAAGCTTTAGCCGAGATTGCCCTCATGCGGGGATATCCACAGCGAACCGCCCGGCTCTTCGGCGCTGCGACCCAAACTCAGGCCTCAATAGGGGTGGCTCAGGTGCCACTGCCTCCACGCCTCGCAGCTGAGCGTGAGCAAGTCACGGCTCGGGCCCGGCAGACTCTTGGAGAAGTGGCTTGGGCGGAAGCTTTCGCCGCAGGTACAGCACTTTCTCTGGATGGGGCGGTCGCCGAAGCGAACACCGCAGCGTCTGAGTGAGATTGCATCTGCGCTCGCAACCAGACGATGGCATTGCGCAATACGTCGCTTTCATATCAGTTCTCGAGAGTTGTGAAGACAGCATGTGAGTCTGGCGGAGCAGATCGAAGCGCCGGTGGTTTGTTGTTGCAATCGGACATCCTTGGAGGAGCAGATCAATCACCGATGTACTTTGCGACACTTTATGCTTCCATTTTGGACTTTGCGACACTTTATGCTTCCAAACCGAGCATATATACTGTTTCCTCGCTTCTGTGAAAGTGGCTTAAATTCAGGAGACCTGCGACAAGATATGCGGCTCTTCCGCACTTTAAGTGAGTTCGCTTGCTGATATTGCTACGCTCTCGTTCTTCATACCACACGAGATATGAAGAGGGAGGATATCAGAAGATGGATAGGAGAGCGTTGTTATCGTTGGGCAACGAATTCCAGATCAAGCGCGTCACATGCACCCCAACCGCGCTGCTGGTTGAGGTGGTCTCTGCTGCGGTGAGCGTGCGCTGTCCCCTGTGCCAGCACGTGGCCTGGCGCCGACATAGCTGTTATACCCGCCGGATCGCCGATTTACCTTGTGCCGGGCAACACGTTCTGTTGGCGGTCACGGTTCGCAAGTTCTTTTGCCAGAACCCAGCCTGCCTGCGCCAGATTTTCACCGAGCGCCTTCCCCAGCTCGTCCAACCCAGTGCCCGCAAAACCAATCGGTTACTCACGGTCCTGAGCGCGCTGGGGTTGGCCGCCGGTGGCGAGACCGGTACGCGGCTGGCGGCGAAACTGGGCATCCAGACCAGCCCATCCACGATCTTGCGATACCTCATGCGGCTGCCTCTGCCGGCGATGCCCCCTATCCGCATCCTGGGCGTGGATGACTGGAGCTGGAAAAAGGGCCGTCGCTATGGCACCATTTTGGTCGATCTCGAACGACACGCTGTCGTGGATCTGCTGGAAGATCGCTGTCGGAGCACGTTTGCCGAGTGGCTCCACGCTCATCCGGAGGTGGAAATCATCAGTCGAGATCGCGCCACCGAGTACGCGGCAGCGGCACGAGAAGCGGCTCCCCACGCGGGTCCAGATTGCGGATCGGTTCCATTTAGTCCGCAATCTGGCGGATGCGCTGGAGCGCCTCCTGGCTCGCTGCCGTGCCGATGTCCGGCGGACGACGTGCTGTGCAGAGCGGGTATCTGAAGGGAACGACGCGCAACTGGACTCCCTGCCGGGTCCGGGAACCTGGAGACCGCAGCACCAAGCCAATGTTGAGATGCTCTTCCAGGCCCGGCAAGCCCAGCGAGAGGACCGCTTCCAGCAAGCCATGCTGCTGCGCCAACACGGTCTGTCTCTGGTCCAGATCGCACAGCGGGTCGGTCGCTCCGAGCGGACGATTCGCAGCTGGCTGCGGCGTGGCACCGCTCCTACCCACAAACAGGCGCGAAAACGGCGCAGCATCTTCGACCCCTATGCCGCCTATGTCCTGGATCGCTGGCAAGCCGGTGTGCAGGACGGCAAACAGCTCTATGAGGAACTGGTCGCTCGCGGCTATAAAGGGAGCGTGCGCACCGTTCAGCGCTTCATCCACATCCTCCGTCCAGATCGCCGACCGCTCGTGGATCTCGCGCCACCTTCCCCTCTCGACCAGTTCTCAGCGCGCGATATGGTTTGGCTGTTTTTGCGGGATCCCGCCGAGTTATCTGCTGAGGAAGCGGAACGTGTGGCGCTCATGCGTCGCGCGAGTGCTCTGGCGGATACTGCGTACCGCCTGGTCCAGGCGTTTGTCCGTATGCTGCGCCACCGCCACCCAGATCAGCTGGCAGCATGGTTGGACGCCGTGCAGACCAGCCAAATCGCCGAGTTGCAACGCTTTGCCGGGGGCATTCTCAAGGATTACGACGCTGTTCTGGCGGGTCTGACGTGGAATTACAGTAATGGGCTGGTCGAGGCTCAGGTCCACAAACTCAAACTCGTGAAGCGGGCGATGTTTGGTCGAGCCAAGCTCCCATTGCTGCGCCAGCGACTGCTCCAGACCTGGTGAGCTGCACACCTCACACGAGACTGACTCAATAGCATACTGAACAAAATGTGTAGTGACAATGCGGCAACGTCTGCCAGCTGCTGCTATAGGGTCGAGGGGAAAGTGTTTCCAAGGTGATGCGGATTACTCTGTTCGCCTCCATATCGGGGAAGGCATCAGACAGTGACCAATAGGATCCCAGCCACGACCAGGCTCGCCCCGATCCAGATTCGCCAGCTATGCTTACCACCGGTCAGGAAGAGTCCGATCAGTACCGAAACCTCTCGCAGCGTGGCAACGCGTCCCGCGTCCGCGCGTTGGAAGGCAAAGAGGACCAGCAGATAGGCGGCGACTGAGCCGATGGCGATCTGTGTGCCCGGCTTGACTGCTTGGCGAAGCCGGTTCACGTCCAACCGCAGGCAGGCGGTCAGCATCACACCTTGGAGACCAAGGACTGCTCCGAGATATCCGACCGGCGAGACGGTCTGCACCGCGCGAGCGTCTACAAGCGAATACGCGGCAATCGCGCATCCCGTCAGCACGGCAAATCCAATGGCTGCCTGCTGGTGAGTGCGATACCCGGTCAGCGCAATAAAGATCAGACCGGTCGCAAGCGCAAGCGCGCCGAGAATGGTGAGCAGCGTCGGGGGTTCCGCAAGCACTACCCATCCGCCAAGCGTTACCAGGAAAGGAGCCGTTCCGCGACCAATGGGATACGCGACAGCCAATGCGCCGCGCTGATACGCAGCAGACAGGCAGAGCGCATACGCGGTTTCTGCACAGGCGGAAAGAATGATCGACGGCCAGGTGGACCAAGGCGGAACAACGATGATCGCGGGAAGCAATCCCGCGCACGAAACCAGCCCGGCGACGGCCATTGCGGCAACGCGATCCTGCGCCGCGTGCAGCCGGACGTTCCAGAGCGCGTGCAGGATCGCGGCAGCCAATACCAGCGCCAGGGCGATGGGAGAAATAGCCAGCATGGCGATGTTCTTATCTTGTCAAACGTCAGTTTCGGATACGGTCAAACCACACGCGCAGATACGATGGGGGAGGCAACGATCCCAATCTGCCAACGAGCGGGTTAGTCAGGGACAGTATACTCACACGCTTTTGTGCGGATGATTTCTGAGCGAGAGTTGGCATCCACGTGGAACGAGCCCCAAATCCAGGACGGAAGGAGGTACCGGCAGCGAGCCAGGGTCATGCACCCGAGTGACGCGAGCAAGCAGAGTTCCGGGATCGTCACTGCACAGGTGTGTTTAGCATGCGATAAGTTAGCTTCCTCACAGCGCCCCGGTTCTGAGTGTGCGTGATCTAGCAGCACAAGTCTTCTTATGTCGGGCGCACCTTCTCATCCAGCTCAGCTGTCCTTGCTTGACTTATAAGCCACCTGACTCACTTAAAGTGCGGAAGAGCCGACATGCTTCCAGACGACGACAAGTTATGGGTATAGTCACAGCAAATGCGGATTGCCACAATAAATGGCCGCATTGTGCCATAACTTTGGCCACCTTGTTGTTATGCTCGAGCGGCCTACCAAGCAACCTACGGAGCAAGTAGGGATATTGCCGCGCACTCTCTCTGGGGCAAACGCCATGGTGACAAGACAAGCGACCTTCTTCCATGCCGTTGGTGCCTCGCCGAACGCGCTCGCTTCCGGTTTTGACGCGCTGCCTCAGAAGGACAACGCAGACCCACCACCAAACCTCAGGAAGCCCACATCGCACAGGAAGAGGGGGAGAGACCATGGATCAGCGGGGCTACACCTGGCTCTTGGAGAAACTGCAATCGCCTGATGACGTCGAGCGCTGGAGCGCTGCACAGCGGCTGGTGCAGCTGCGTACGCCAGAGGTTGTTCCCCCGCTGGTGCAGCATCTGACTGATAGCGATTATCCTGTGCGCTTTATCGTCGCTAACGGGCTGGGATCACTGGGTGATATGCGGGCGGTCGAGCCACTGATTGCCTGTGTGCAAGACGAGCAAGAGGACGATATAATTCGCGCGGCGGCGGCGAACTCCTTGGGGATCCTCAGGGATGCGCGGGCGGTGGAACCCCTGATCGGCTGGGTCCAACGGCTGCCCGACGAGGATACGCACAGGACGCAGGCATTTGCCGCAGAGGCGCTGGGACTGCTTGGGGATCGGCGGGCGGTGGAACCGCTTCTTGCCTTAATCCAGTTGCCCCTCCCACATGGAAGGGTGCGTGAGTGCGCCGCAGAGGCGCTGGGATGGCTGGGAGACGCCCGCGCGGTCGAGCCGCTCATCACCTTCTTCCAGGTCACCGTCTACGATCCTTCAGAACACCAGGCCGCACTGCAGGCGCTTGAGCGGCTGGGAGAAGGTCGGGTCGTCGATCTCCTGTGCGAAGACCTGCTGCGACCCAGGCCACCCTCGACGGAATTAGACGTGGCCGACCTGCAGACGTGGGCGGCCCAGGCGCTGGGACGGCTGGGAGACGCCCGGACCATCGCACCCCTGGTCTCCTGCCTTCAAGACCCAGCGCCTCTGGTTAGATTTTGGGCCGTGTGGGCCCTGGAAATGCTACTCCCGCGCCTGTCGCAGCCGGCGCACACAGGCGATGAAACCACGGCCACCATACGCAAGCAGCTCGAGATGGCCCGTATGGGAGAGCAGCTCCTGGCCACCGTGCAGCAGGCGTTCTCGTCGAACTTCCACGTTGCCCTCAAGGTGCTGGGAGAATTCAAGCAGTTCGCTCTGGCCCGCTGCACCGAACTGCTGCTCCCGTACCTGCAGGACCCCCTGCCCGAGCAACGCACGGTGGCTGCGTGGGGGTTGGCACATCTAGGTGATGCCCGGGCGGTCGAGCCGCTGGTCGCTGGCCTGACACAGGCGCTGGATGCTCTCGATGGCGCATGGATGGCTCGAAACATTGCTGCGCTAAAACGGTTTGTCGACCAGCAAGCGGCCGAACCGCTCATCGCCTATTTTCCAGATTCCGTACGGTTGGACCACATTATTGATGCGCTGGGACAGCTCGGTGATGCGCGAGCAGTCGAACCGCTCATTGCCTACTTTCAGCGGGCGGTACAGGTTCGCCAAACACCCGATGCCGGTAGGGTCGCTCGCACGTTAGGACGGCTAGGGGACGCGCGTGCGGTGGAGCCACTCCTGGCCTGTCTGGCGGACGAGTGCAACAAGCCATACGGGTACGATCTAGGCGTGGTGCTGACTGAGGCACTTGGGCAGGTAGGGGATGCTCGAGCCGTCGAGCCATTGTGTACTCAGCTGCAACATAGCTCGCAGGAGCTGCGCGTGGCCGCCGCTCGGGCACTCCAGCAGCTCGGCGATCCGCGGGCGGTTGAGCCGCTCATCACTAGCCTGCACGACCCCTACCAGCTGGTCATTGGAACGGCCGCCGACGCGCTGGGGACGCTGGGGGATGCACGTGCGCTGGCGCCATTACGCGCGCTCCTGGGCGACCACGATACGGAGCGCTTCGCACCAACACAAGGATGGGACCAGGCGGTGCGACGGGCGGTGTTCCAACTCGAGTGGGCGCAGCTGGGTGACGGCGAGCAAGCGCGGACGTGAGGTGCACTCACAATATCCGGGAAACCTCCTCCCCGTCGTCGTGCATGTAGGCGCTAAGATGGTCATAGGTTGAGAGCGTCCAGCAGAATATACGGGCTCATGGTGAGTACACTCGCCAGCTGAACGCTGCCTATCCCAGCTCTAGTGTTTGCAACGTCGTGTACTTCCCAGTGTGCTTGCCATTCTCATTACTGATCTTTGCACAGGTTGATAAACGTATGATACGGTGGTGGGATGAGCAAGACCAAAGCCCACCAGCTGGATTGGCGCCACGGACGGCGGCGACGCGCCTGGGAGCTGAAACAACAGGGCTGGAAACAAACCGCGATTGCCGCCGCGTTAGGGGTGACGCCTGGGGCTGTCAGCCAATGGCTCAAACGAGATCGCAGCCAAGGAGTGGACGCCTTACGCGGCCATCCAGCTGCCGGACCCACGCCGCGCCTCACGCCCGAGCAGCGGGCGCAGATTCCGGCGCTGCTTGCCCGAGGCGCTCCCGCCTGGGGGTTCGTGGGCGAGGTCTGGACCTGCAAGCGGGTAGCCGCGGTGATCCGGCGCACCTTTGGGGTGTCGTACCATCCCGCCCATGTATACAAACTGCTGCGGCGCCTGGAGCACAGTTTCCAGCGTCCCGTGGATCGTGCCGCCCAGCGCAACGACGACGCGATTGCCGCCTGGTGGCGGGACCGCTGGCCCGCTCTCAAAAAAAAACAGACGACGAGGGGCGCACGATCGTCTGGGTAGATCAATCGGGCTTCTATTTGCTGCCCATGGCCGTGCGCACCTGGGCGCCGCGGCGCCACACGCCGATCCTGCGGGTGCCCCTGACCCACGAGCATCTGGCGGCCATTGGAGCACTGACCCCAGATGGGCGGCTGTTTGTGCAGACCCAAGACCACGCCTACCGCTCGCCCGATGTTGTGCGTTTCCTGCGGGTGTTGTTGCGCAAGATTTCCGGCAAGCTGCTCCTGATCTGGGATGGGGCGCCGATTCATCGGAGCCAACCCGTCAAGGACTTTCTGGCCCGTGGGGCAGCCAAGCGGCTGCATCTGGAGCAGTTGCCACCCTACGCCCCCGACCTCAATCCGGTCGAAGGCTTGTGGAACTATCTCAAGCGGGTGGAACTGGGCAATGTCTGCTGTCCCCAGCTGGCTGCGTTGCGTCTGGCGCTGCGGCGGGCCAAAGAGCGGGTGCGACACAAGCGGCGCGTCTTGCTCGGTTGTATTGCGGAGTGCGGTTACCACGTTTAGATCTCTATGCAGATATCAGTAAGTGGTTGAAAAAGGGAGAGCATGCCCATAAGAATGCTCGCTTCGGAGGCCTACAGAGTAATACTGTCTCCTGCGCTGCATGAGCAGGTGGCTTGTGCTA
This sequence comes from Ktedonobacterales bacterium, assembly GCA_052143275.1. Taxonomy (GTDB): domain Bacteria; phylum Chloroflexota; class Ktedonobacteria; order Ktedonobacterales; family JADMIN01; genus JAJPKE01. Next base: position 10,195 of record JBKQTH010000448.1, read on the forward strand.
TGCTCCTGACGAACATGTCCAAGGTCACGCGCAGACCGTCATAGATAGTGAAAGACTTCACGACATCAAGTGTACGACGCGCTGCTAACGACTGAGATTTCCCATGCCACTAGGCACAGAGGCTGCACTGAAGGAGACGGCAGCATGCAGAACACCCACATGGCATTGGTGCTGGTGGTCCTGGGCGGAGTGCTGCTCCTGCTTCCGGCGCTCGTCATGCTGTTTTTGGTGAGACAAACCCTGCACAGAGACGAGTATTGGAGTGACCCTGATTTCGTGGACGGTTTCCCTCATGCGGCACCAGAGGTCGGCGTGGTGACCGTGTGTTCATACACCACGGGCGCCAGATACCCCAATGCCGAGTGCCGCCGCTGCCGATTATAAAAGACCTCCAGCCACTCAAACACGGCCGCACGCGCCTCGTCCTGAGTCCGGAAGCGGTGCTGCGCCAGCAGTTCACACTCCAGGGTCGCGAAGAAGCTCTCCATCAGCGCGTTGTCAAAGCAGTCGCCGACGGTCCCCATGGAGGAGCGAATGCCCGCTGCCTGACATCGCTCACCATAGCGCACGGAGGTGTACTGACACCCATGATCGGAGTGGTGGATGAGCCCTGCTTCTGGGCGCCGTTTCCCCACCGCCATCTCCAAGGCGGCAAGCACCAACTCAGTCCGCAGATGGTCCTGCATCGACCAGCCAACCACACGCCGGCTAAAGACGTCGAGAATCACGGACAGGTAGAGAAACCCGTCCTGCTCGGTCGGCAGATACGTAATGTCCGCCACCCAGAGCTGATCTGGAGCCGAGGCGGTAAAGCTGCGCTGCACCAGATCGGGGGCCGACGTGGCGGCGGGATCGCGCCGGGTGGTGCGCATATGGACCGGCCGCCGGCGATGGCAGCCCACCAGTCCAGCCTGGCGCATGAGCCGCGCCACCCGATTGGAGTTGACCTGTTTCGGAGGACACTTGTACACTTGGGGGTAGAGTCCCCTCAGAGAGGTGTCCCTGAACGCCTTAGAGCAAAGGAAAGGATAAAACAGGAGTCCAATGGGAGTGGACCGCCGCGAGCGATTTCGTCTTGGTAGGCAGGTGCGTCTTGCCGATTTGCACCAAAACCCCTATCCCCTGCTCAAGCGACTCCAGGAAGAGGAGCCGATTTCCTGGGTTTCTGAGGTGAATGGATGGTTTGTTACGCGACGCACAGATATGCTGGCTATCCTCGTAGATAGTGCTACCTTTAGTGTCGCCTCAGCTGGGTCCTTCCTTGAAAACACGCTGGGCCGGACCATGTTGAGTACGGATGGCGTAGAGCAGCGGCGGTTGCGCCATCCGTTTCAGGCAGCCTTCGCTCCCAAAGCCATACAAACCCACATGGCAGACAGGATTGCAATCGCTGCGCATGCCATCATTGATCAGTTCAGCGCGCAGGGCCAAGGTGAGCTGAAAACGGCCTTTGCGGATCAACTGGCGTTGTGGACGGTGATGGAGATGCTGGGCCTTCCGATCCATGACTTTACCCAAGTGCGGCACTGGTTCACCGCCATCTCAGAGGCCCTGGGCAACTTTGCCCATGATCTCCAGGTTCGCGAACGTGGACGAGCGGCTGCCGCAGCCTTTGGAGCCTATGCCTTACCGCATCTACACCGCCTGAGGCATGAA
>JBKQTH010000449.1:0-6927 GCA_052143275.1 Ktedonobacterales bacterium
CTGGCCCACAGCGAGCAACCCGTATGCCGAGGGATCACCGTACGCATATCCGGATGACGAGATCGTGCTCTTAAACCTGCACCAGTAAGGGCAGTGCGGATAAGGAGCGGCGGCACCGAAAGCAGCCTCTCCTTATCCGCGCGGGTATCTCTGATCGCATGACGTGTCTTCTGGAGGAGGGGAGCATGCGGCACCTGATCCAGCGTTCCGGCTTCTATCTCATAGCGTTGTGGGCCTCTGCGACCCTGAATTTTCTCATCCCACGCCTGTCGCCTGGCAGTCCAGTGGACGCGCTCCTTGCCCGGATGCACGGAAGGATCTCCCCGGCGGCGGAACATGCGCTGGAGATTCAATATGGCGTCACGAAGGCTCCGCTATACTCTCAATACCTCCAATACCTCGGCAACCTGCTGCATGGCAATCTGGGTACCTCATTCACCAGTTTTGAGCCGGTCACCAGCATCATTGCCCGCGATCTGCCCTGGACATTGGTTCTGGTCGGTCTCGCGCTCGTCATCAGCTTCGTTGTCGGCACCATACTGGGTGTGGCTGTCGCCTGGTGGCGAGGCTCCGCGACGGATACCATCCTCATGCCTGCCTTTACTTTCATCTCCGCCATTCCTTACTTCTGGTTCGCGCTCGCCCTGGTCTTCGTGCTGGGCTACACGTTGAATTGGTTGCCTTCATACGGTGGATACGACATCTACTCCTATACTCCCAGCCTGAATCTCGGCTTTCTCCTGTCCGCCGCCAGATACGCCATCTTGCCGGCGTTCACCATCGTCGTCGGCTCCATCGCCGGCTGGATGATCGGCATGCGCAACACCATGATCACCACGCTCTCAGAGGACTACGTGCTGATGGCCGAAGCCAAGGGGCTAAGCCGCTGGCGCGTGATGATGACCTACGCCGCCCGCAACGCGATCCTGCCCAACATTACCAGTTTCGCGCTCTCGCTCGGCTTTGTGGTCAGCGGATCGCTGCTCACTGAGATTGTCTTTAATTATCCAGGCATTGGATACGCGCTCCTGCAGGCTGTCCAGAATAAAGACTACCCCTTGATGCAAGGCCTGTTTCTGGTTATCAGTGTCGCGGTGCTGGCGGCCAACTTTCTCGCCGATCTGGCGTATGTCATCCTTGATCCACGCGTACGCAATGAAAGAGGGTAGACAGCGATGAGGACCGTTTCACCAGCGCCGGTAGTAGCCGATACCGAAGACATCAGCGATGAAGCCAACGAAAACGACACGTCGCTCGGCGCGCGCCTGCGCGGTCTGTGGCGTGCGGCGACTTCGAACGGCAAAGTGACATTTGGCCTGATCATCGTGGGCTTCTTCGTGTTGCTTGCGCTCTGTAGCCCGCTCATCGTCCATACCGATGCCAACGCTTTTGGGACGGACCTTAGCGCCGGTCCTTCGCTCGCGCATCCGCTGGGGACGACCAGTTATGGCCAGGATGTGCTGGACCAGGTCATCGTCGGCTCACGCGTGTCGGTGGCGCTCGGCTTCATCACGGGGATCGTCGCCACGATCATCTCCGTGATCGTCGGTCTCGTCTCCGGCTATATCGGCGGCTGGACCGACGAGTCGCTCTCGGTGCTGACCAACGTCTTTCTGGTTCTGCCCACGCTGCCGCTGGCGATTGTCCTGGCGGCATTCCTGCCCTACAAAGGGCCGCTCACCATCGGCTTCGTCCTCATGGTCACCGGCTGGTCTTGGGGAGCCAGAGTGCTGCGCGCGCAGACGCTCTCGATGCGCAATCGCGAGTTCGTGACGGCGGCCAAAGCGACCGGTGAGCCGGCATGGCGCATCATCTTCTTCGAGATCTTTCCCAACGAGATTGGGGTTGTGGTTGCGCAGCTACTGGGTACGATCATCTATGTCATTCTGGCCGAAGCCGGTCTGGAATATCTGGGGCTGGGTGATCTGGGGAGCATAAGCTGGGGCACGATGCTCTACTGGGCTGGCAACAACGACGCGCTGACGCTCGGATACTGGTGGTGGTTTGTTCCACCTGGCCTGTGCATCGCGATTCTGGGGGCAGGACTAGCATTTATCAACTTTGGCATTGACGAGATTGCCAATCCTCGTCTGCGCACGGTAAAGACCGAAAAGACTGAGCGGTCGAGCAAGACGAAAAAGGTTGAAGCGCAATGAGCAATGGAGCATTCCAGGGCGCTACCCAGCCCTTGCTGGAGGTCAAGCATGTCAGCGTTGATTACCACGCCGAGAACGGAACGGTGCATGCGCTCACCGATGTCAGCGTGACGCTGGAGCGGGGGCAGATTTTGGGACTGGCGGGCGAGAGCGGCAGCGGCAAGTCAACGCTGGGGTACGCCATTACGCGCCTGCTCAAGCCGCCGGCGGCGATCTCCGCCGGCGAAGTGCTCTACTATCCCAAGGCGTCGCGGCAGAATGGAGGGGCATCTTCGGGCACTTCTTGGCCCACCGGGGAGCCGGTTGACGTGCTGAAGCTCGGGCGGGCGCCCTTGCGTGCCTTGCGCTGGAAGGAGCTCGCCATCGTCTTCCAGAGCGCAATGAACGCGCTCAATCCGGTGATTGACATTGGCGCCCAGATTGTGGATGTCATCAAAACCCATCAGCCTGGCATGAACCGGCACCAGCGGCAGGCTCGCGCCGTCGAGCTGTTGCGCCAGGTCGGTATTGCGCCCGATCGCCTGCATAGCTTTCCGCACGAGCTGAGTGGCGGTATGCGTCAGCGTGCCATTATCGCCATCGCCCTGGCGCTCGGCCCCGAGGTGATCATCATGGACGAACCGACGACGGCGCTGGATGTCGTCGTGCAGCGCGAGATCCTGATGCAGATTATCGCCCTTCGCACAGACCTGGCGTTCTCAGTGATCTTCATCACGCATGATCTCTCGCTCTTGCTCGAGGTGGCGGATAAAGTAGCGATCATGTACGCTGGGCGCGTCGTGGAGCTGGCCACACGCGAGGAGCTGAAACAGCACGCGCGCCATCCCTATAGCTACGGTATGCTCAATTCATTCCCGACGCTCCATGGGCCGCGTCGGCGCATGACAGGCATTCCCGGCTCGCCGCCCGATCTGCGCAACATTCCACGGGGCTGCTCGTTCCATCCGCGCTGTCCGCTGGCTTTTGCGTCGTGCCGGTCCGAGCTGCCGCTGCTACGGCCGGCAACCCAGGAGGAGACCGGACAGCGGGTCGCCTGCCATCTCTATGATCCCTACTATTCGTCGGCTGAGCCGCCGACTGCCCAGGACTTCGCCGCCAGCTATGAAGCGGCGTACCTGGTGGATCGGGGAGAGAGGAGCACCATATGAGCATGAGGAATTTTGACGGCGCCGCGATTCCGGTGCGGGGGACGGACTCCGTAAGGACACTGCCGCGGACAATGTCCACCGGTGCGCCGGTGATGGAGGCTGTCGATCTGCGCAAGTATTTTCCTGTGCGGCAGCTGCGGCCAGGCGCAGCGCGGAGTGTCGTGCATGCGGTGGAAGCTACCTCGCTGGCGCTGTATCCGGGCAGGGCGCTGGCGCTGGTCGGCGAGAGCGGCAGCGGGAAGACGACGGTCGCCCGCCTGCTGGCACGGCTCGTAGCGCCGACGGCCGGGCGCATTCTCTTCAAGGGTGAACCGGTCAGGAGTAACCGCCGTTCCGCGTTGTTGCGCTACCGGCGCCATGTGCAGCTCATCTTCCAGGATCCATTTTCGTCGCTCAATCCCGTGCACAATGTGCGCTACCATCTTAGCCGGCCGCTACGGATATACGGCCACGCCCGCACACGCGCCCAGGAGACCGAGCAGGTGCTGGCGCTGCTGGACAAGGTGAATCTGAGTCCCGCCAAGCAATTCATCGCGAAACTTCCTCACCAGCTCAGCGGCGGACAGCGGCAGCGTGTCGCCATCGCCCGCGCGCTGGCCGTGCAGCCGGAGGTGCTGCTGGCCGACGAGCCGGTCTCGATGCTGGATGTCTCGATCCGCCTGGATGTGCTCAATCTGCTACTGCACCTGAAAGACGACGAGCGGCTTGCCGTCCTGTTCATCACGCACGATATCGCCAGCGCACGCTACTTCGCCGAGGACACGCTAGTGATGTATGCCGGCCAGACGGTGGAGGGCGGCCCCAGCGATGAGGTCATTCAGCATCCGAAGCATCCGTACACACAGCTGCTCATCTCAGCCGCGCCGGACCCTGACCGTCAGCAAAACGTGCCGCTCCAGGCGCGCGGCGAGATTCCCAGCCTGATCACACCCCCCAGTGGCTGTCGCTTCCATCCCCGATGTCCCCACGCAATGCCAATGTGTAGGGAGCGCTTTCCCGGTCGCACCGACCTGGGAGGAGGTCACTGGACTCACTGCTTCCTCTACGGTGAGGGGCAGGCACCAGCTGGCGCTGTCGAGGAGCCGGTCCGCTCGTCGGCAGCGGCACAGTATACATAACCAGACGGGAGCTATGTCTACTTATGGCACGCATCAAGCTAGCCTACATCGGCGGCGGCAGTACACGCGCCGCTGGCACCATGGCCTCATTTGTCGAGCAGGGCGAGCAGTTCAACGGTTCGGAAGTGGTGCTCATCGATCTGGACGAGGAGCATCTCGGGATCGTGCAGACGATCTCGGAGAAGATGGCGCGAGCGCGTGGTCTCGATCTTACCATTATGTGCACGACTGATCGACGTGTGGGCCTGCGAGACTGTGACGCCGTCCTGACCAGCTTTCGGCCCGGTGGATTTGCCGCTCGCCATCTAGATGAGAGCATACCGCTGAAGTACGGCGTGATCGGACAGGAGACGCAAGGGCCGGGCGGATTCTTCATGGCCCTGCGCTCGATTCATGTCATGCAGGATATCGTCAAAGACATAGAAGAGGTTGCTCCCAGGGCCTGGCTCTTCAATTACACCAATCCGGTTAATATCGTCTCCGAAGCGGTCACGCACCATAGCGCCATTCCTACCGTCTCTCTCTGTGAAGGTCCTATCGTCTCCAATCGCTCCCTAGTCGAGTTGGTCGGCCTCGATCCCGACAAGCTGGATGCCGTCTCCATTGGACTCAACCACGCCTCATGGTCGGTGTACCAGCTCTACGAGGACCAGGATGTGATGCCCAAATTGCATGAAGGCTATCTCCGGTTGCGAGAGGATCCAGGCATGACCGGCGAAGACCGCCGTCTGCTCGAACTTGCCTGCCGGATGGACAGCCTGCCAAGCTCATACTTCGAGTATTACTACTTCAAAGATGAGATTTTAGCCGAGCTCCGGGCTAAGCCTACTACCCGCGCACAGGATATCTCGGCCAGCGTCCCCGATTATTGGGGCCATTACCGAGAGCAGGCCGAGAGCAAGAGCCCGAAGCTGGACCCGGCGCGTTCGCGTGGCGGCATTCATGAGCTCGAACTAGGCATCGACGTCATGGATGCGATCTTCAACGATCGCAAGGAGCGCTGGTACGTGAATGTACCCAATCAAGGCTCAATTGCGGACTTCCCTGATGACCTGGTGGTAGAAACGGTTGGCTATGTAGATCGACACGGCATCTCGCCTTTGGTTATGGGACATCTGCCACGTCACGTAAGCGGTCTGGTCAAGATGCTTGGAGAGTACCAGGCTTTGGCCGCCGCCGCCGGCTGGAGCGGAACACGTCGGGACGCCATTCGCGCCCTCTCAAGCCATCCTCTGGTGCTGTCGCTGCACCAGGCTGAAGCCATCTATGACGAGCTGGCTTCGGCTCATCGTGATCTGCTACCGGAGCGCCTGTTGTACTAATGGCAAAGCCGTCTGGTTTAGTCGCGATGTACATGCTAAGAAGTCGAGGCCACCTTTGGGTGTGGAGATGTTGCTATGCACTGCGTTTTAGCCGTCGATGGCGGAAATACCAAAACCATCGCGCTCGTCGCCGGACTTGATGGAGCGATACTGGGAGTTGGGCGTGGTGGATGCAGCGATATCTACAATGCCATAGCCGAAGATGGTGTGAGTGATCCCGCATTGGTAGCGCTCGCTAATTTAGAGCGAGCGGTCATGAGTGCCCTGCGGTCCGCCGACGCTACGCCAGGCGATCTGCTGGTAAGCATCTTCAATATGGCCGGCGCCGACTGGCCTGAAGATGTCGCCTTCTGGCAGGACGAGATGGCGTTGCGAGGCCTTGGCCGGAACATCATCGCGCAGAACGACGCTCTGGGAATACTCTATGCGCTATCGCCTGAGGCCTATGGCGTGTCCGTCGTTTGTGGCACCGGAGCCGCCACCGGAGCTCGTTCACAGGATGGGCGCGTCTGGCACAGCAGCTTCTGGCAAGATGAGGCGCAGGGAAGCTCGCACCTCGGTCAAAAAACCCTGTTCGCCATCTATCGCTCCGAGCTGGGTCTCGATCCACCGACCTCGCTTACCGGCCGGGTGCTGAAGTATTTTGCGGTCGACTCGGTGGAAGAGGTCCTGCATCTGTTTCATAATCGACTGCATCGCCCACCGCTTACGGTACATCAGCTGACGCCGATCTTGCTGGATGAGGCGGAGGCCGGAGACGAAGTAGCGCTGCGCGTGGTGGCTGAACATGGCGCTCTCTTGGGTGATATCGCGGTAGTGGCGGCGACCAAAGTCGGCATCGAGCATACCTCGTATCCGCTGGTGCTTGCCGGTGGTGTCTTCCGCCATCCTACGGCGGTGCTTGAGCAGGCCATAGTCGAGCGAGTGAGAAGGGCGTCGCCCGGGGTGCAGCCCAGACGCAGTGAGCACGAGCCGATTGTTGGCGTGTTGCTCGAGGCCCTGGCCGTCGCCGGAGCGACCATTGACCAGCCTCTGCTCGAACGGCTACTCCCCAGCCTGCCCGAAGGGTCCTGGCAGCACAGCTTGCCCTGACCGCGACGAAGCTAGAAGCCGCTGGCAAGAGCCAGCTGGAGCATATTCTGAAAGGCGTCGGCGGGGCTACGATAGCGGAAGGAATACTGGT
>JBKQTH010000450.1:0-4615 GCA_052143275.1 Ktedonobacterales bacterium
TGAGCACCGGGTGCAGACGCGGTTCCGTGCACCAGCGGACTCGCACCTTGCGACTCCTGGAATAGCGCTGGTCTCAAACGGCCGATGGTACGTGACTATTGCCCCGACGGTTAAAAAAATCGGCAACCAGGTACGTAACGCGTCTCTCGAGCTTATTTTCCGAGGCAATCTCTCTTCCAGCCTGGCAGACGCTTTCAACGTCTACTACAACAGAGTTCAGCTCGTCGCTTTTGCGGAGAAGAGCAAATGACACGACGCCGGAACCACCACCCAGATCCAGCAACCGTTTGACTCCCCGTAAGTCAAGCATGTTTGCCAGTTGTTCTGCGAATGAACGGTGAATCTCGTAGAGCTTGCGCGTAAAGCGCCCAGAGTAGACAGGATCTTTCTCAATCTGTTGGAAGTAGTCCGCTGGCGTCAGGTTCGATACCTGCCAGGCTGACATGGGCTTGCTGATATTCAATGCCAGATCCTGCACATACAAGGACAGATCTCGATCTTCACGCGCCTGAAAAGCCCAGGTATCTTGACTCTGCACATTTAGTATCGCGTCCCGGGCAGTGCTAGAGGGGGCATAGCCTTCGCCGTTATCCTCTAACAAGCCAAGCTTGCCTAATACCTGTAACCAATAATGACAGCGGTTCAGTGGGATGTTCAAGGATTGGGCTAGCTCTGGTGCCGATAGAGGTTTATCAGCAAGTAACCAAAAAATACCCAATTCCATGGCAGTGCCCAAAACGGCTGCGATGATATTACCGTTCATGAGTTCTAAGATATCTTCTGTGGTCTCAGGTTTCATTGCGGACCTCCTTTTTCGGTGTGACAGGAGATTATCCCCGCTCTTTCCCAAACTTGGGAAGTACTCTGGAAAGGCAGTCTAATGGCGCACACCTCGGAACCTACACCGATGGCCGACCAATCGGACGCGTCCCCGTCTGGACTGTGGAAGGGCCTTCAGTCTCCGCTCACGCTTGCGTTAGTGAGTTGTGGCGAGATTGGCGCCCTCCTGTTTACCGTCACCTATCTGATTGAAGGTATCACACAACCGGGCTATAATGCCTGGCAACAAGCCATTAGCGCCCTCTCCCTGGGTCCTGGCGGCTGGGTGCAGCAGGTTAACTTCATCGTCTATGGCGTCCTGCTGGTACTCGCGTCGGTTGGCTGGTATCGGCTCCTGCTGCCAGGACGCGACGCCATCTGGTTTCCTCTGCTCCAGGGCATCGGCGGCCTGGGCCTGATTGGCGTTGGCGTGTTTACCAGCGGCACGCTCCACGCGCTCTTGGCATATACGCTCATTTTTGCCTTGGCCATCGGCTGCTTCGCCTTGACGTCACGCTTTTGGGTTGAACTGCATTGGCGCGGGTGGGCTGTGTACTCGTGGAGTACGCGCGTGCTGATCCTGATCTTTTGGGGAATGTTCATCCAAGGGGCGAATGGAAACGTTGCCGGACTTGACACCGCTTGCCGGACTGGTTGAGCGCCTGTCAGCTGGAAGTCATGCCCTCTGGCTGTGTGTACTCACGGCGACGCTCTTGGCCCAACACCAGAGCAGGAGCAGCTAATCCGCCAATGGCGCTAGCCCGAGAGCGCACAGCCAGCTCGGCAGGCAGCAAGCGCTTCGAGAATATCGGCCTGCTCGCTTGCCGGAAGGTAGTCAACGGCCTCCTCGATGTGAGAGAGCGCACTCGCCCGCAGACGTTCCCCACAGGCACGGCGTCGGCAAATGTTGTCCTGCACCAAGCCCGCCACCCGTGAGCGACCATTGATCGGCTGATACTGCGGTGATTTGCCGCTAGCCAGCCGGAGGATAGCGGCATCAAGGGACTGCCGTTCAGAGACAATTAATCGATACAACGGACATTGTTCTACTGCGGTGACAGGCACCGGCATCGTGAACATGGCATTGCCCCTTTCATGCGTTGATGCCGCCTCCATGTGACTCTACATCTTCCGGCTTAAGCAATCTGCAGCGATGTTGCCCTAGATTATACTCGAGCTACCTTGTCCTACGCGCTCTGCGGTGCTCACAATGTCCACACAATCTGGAGGATAGCTGCATAAAGCCCAGCAGTTGACTGCAACGAGAAGTAGTCTATCGCAGTTCACGAATCTGCTGCCCTGCTGTTCAACCGAACCCGATCCTGGATCGGCAAGCTGCGAGCGCTAGCGTAAAGTCTATGAAACGTGAGTTCGGGATAACCGAAATGCCTTCAGTGGGGATATGATGCGGTTTCCAACCACCTGTCAGTCCCTGGCTGGAGGCGTTGGTGATGAGCATACTCGACCGGTTCTGCTCGGTGGATGCGTTGTGGCAGCAGTTTGAACCGCCCTGGGAGCTGGAGCAAGTGACTGCGGGCCCGTCGTCGCCGCCGCGCCACGCGGTCGCACCCCAGCGAGATCACAACGATCCACATCCTCGTCCAGCAGTCGGGCTATCGTACCTTCAAAGGCTTTTATACGCGGCACGTCCAAACTCAGCTCCGTGCCGAGTTTCCGCGACTGGTGAGCTACACCCGCTTCGTCAAACTCATGCCACGGGTCGTGCTACCGCTTGCCGTCTACCTCCACACCCAGTTGTGTCAGTGCACCAGCATCAGTTTCGTCGACTCGACCAGCCTGAGTGTCTGCACGAATGCCCGGATTGCCCGGCACCAGATCTTTCGCGCAGACGCACGGCGCGGCAGGGCCTCGGGGGGGGCTGGTTCTACGGCTTCAAGCTGCACCTGGTTGTCAATGATCGAGGCGAATTGCCAGCTTTCTGTCTGACATCGGGCAATGTCGATGACCGCCGTCCCGTTCCCCGCCTGGTCCGCCGCCTCTTTGGCAAACTCTTTGGTGATCGTGGCAACATTTCCCAGCCCCTGGCCGAGCAGTTGTTGGTTCAAGCGGGCGTTTGGCTTGTCGCCACGGTGCGCAAGAACATGCGGGAGTGACTCCTCGCCCACGCGGACAAGCTGCTGCTGCGCTAGCGCGCCATCATCGAGAGCATCAATGACCCGCTCAAGAATGTCTGCCAGATCGAGCATACACAGCATCGCAGCCGGTATACCTTCGTCGCCCACCTCTTGGCGGGCCTCACCGCCTACTGCCACCAGACCAAAAAGCCTTCCCTTCATGTCTCCGCGGAACGCGACCTCGTGATGGCGGGTTAGCTTATCCAAAACTCCCTCAACGTATCCTGCATTCGGGCAACGGCAGGAAATCTGGTCTATGTACCTTGCCAAACCTCTTGAAGCGGTTTGTAGCTCAGGAGCGTGATTCCCTCGTGTTGGAGCACCTCGCGAACGCGCGCAGAGACCATGACATCTAAATCTGCCTGGCGCATCGGTGCGCCAGCAGGTTCTATGGCGCGTAACTCTCCATCGCCCAGACCGGAATGAACCGCCCACTCGTTTAGCCCCACTGGGAGGTCATGCAGCAACTGAGCATACCGGGCAGCCTTGCCCTCGGTATCCAGGGAGTAGCTGTCCAGGAAGTCGTGGTCGTTGGTAGGCAAGCCCTGACGCTGCACCTTCTTGATGAGGGCCCGCTCGCGGACGCGCATTGCGAGGTCCGTATTCTCGCGCGAGCCGAAACATCAGGTCGAAGATGTCAGGCCGACTGGCAATGCGTATGGCATGCCAATCCAGATGGGTCGGCGTGAACTGGGCTGCCAACACGGTTTCGATCTGCGCTCTGAATTCGACTTCCAGTTCGTCCAGCCTGGCTTGCGCCAGAAACTCGGGCATACGCTCGAACCGGTAGAAATAGCCCATCTCATCCACCAGGGAGGGCACCTTGTCCCTGGCAGTGAGCGGCCCCCACCGATACTCGGCACCATCGCCGAGGGCTGTCAGGTGTACGCCGAAGGGAATAGCGGGATGTTCTGCGAGCAGATGCATGGCGTGTAAGGCCCAGGGGCAGGGAACCATTAAGGTTGTGGAACTGACCACACCGTCGGTGAGCGAGCGAACGATAGCCGCAGTGGTCGCGTGACACATCCCAAAATCATCGGCATTGATAATCAATAACCGCGCATCAGCAGGATACCCTAAACGCTTGTTCGTTTCGCTTTGTTGCGATTGGTGCATCTCTTTCATTCCCTGATTATACTGAGCACCTTTCAACAGCCTCTTATCCCGAACTGGATACTGTTGGCGAACTCGTAGCCACACCGAACTTCCGGCAGAATCAGCGGTCCATCCGTATCTTGACTACTGGGCTGACGGAGCAGCTCTCGAGTTCGCCAACAGTATCGAACTGAGGTTAGCTTACGTCCAGGCGTGGGCGATACTGGAGCGCCTCCGCTACATGAGCCGTGGTGATAATCTCACAGCCGGCCAGATCGGCGATGGTCCGCGCCAGCTTGAGGACTCGATGAAAGGCACGTGCCGACAGCTGAAGACGCTCGCTGGCAGCTTTGAGAAGTGGCTCAGCTGCTGGCTCGACAGCGCAGCATGCATATACCTCAGCCGGTCCCATATCAGCATTACAGCGGATGTGGGGAAGCTCGGCAAAACGCCGGAACTGGCGTTCCCGGGCCGCTATTACCCGTGCCCGCACGAGTTCGGAACGCTCGCCTGGCCTCCGGCCCGTAAGCTTTTGGTACTCCACCCGCGGCACGTCAATCTGGATG
>JBKQTH010000451.1:0-8716 GCA_052143275.1 Ktedonobacterales bacterium
CGGTCCGCTGCCAGCAGCGGACCGTCCGCCGGCAGCGGCGAATCCTTTCGGCAGCCACGCCAGCGCCGCCGCCCGCGTTGCCGCCATATCGGGCACCGCCTCCGCCCCATGTGGAGCGTGACCCATCACGATCAGCGGATCCAGGCATTCAAGAGCCGTGGCGCCACGCGCCGCGAGCGCGCCACCAACCAGGAGAACCGCCAGTAGCTCTCCCCAGGCGGCAATCCGGTCGCCAAGCGCGGCCTTTGAATGCCGGCACAGCTCGCCGGCAATCTGATCAAGCGCCGCCAGCTGCTTGTGGAGAAGTCCCCAGTTCCCGTCAGGGGAAATCGTCTGGGCTGCTCTCAGGTGCCGCTCGCGTAGGGCTGAGAGTACCCGCCACACGGCGTCTTGATCTCCCGAGGTCGCAGAGGCGGTGAGGGATAGCAGCGCATCGGTAACTCCCGACATAGCGGAGGTAACCACCACCGCAGGGCGCTCCCGCTGATCCAGGATAATGCCGGCGACCTGCCGAATAGATTCTCCCGATCCCACCGAGGTACCGCCAAATTTCATTACCAGCATGGCTGATCTTCCTCCTCCTTAAGTCCATTTTGGTCTCGCGGTTTCGCCTCTTGCTCCACGTCGAGCTTGTCCCGGCGCCCAGTTCGTAGCTGAGCTACCGACGTCACCTCCGGTGCGACCGGTGCGACCGGTGCGACCGGTGCGACCGCTACCGAGTACGGGTCCTTGAGGAGATTACCGGTAAGAATGGCGACGACCCGATCGCGCCGGGTAATGGTACCCTGCTCTACCAGCCGGAGCATGCCGGCAACCGCCGCCGCCGATGCCGGCTCGCAACCGATTCCGGCCCGGTCGACCGCCGCCTTGGCCCGCATGATCTCCTGGTCGGATACCTCGGCGACGACGCCCGCTGTCGCGGTGATGACCTGGCAGGCTCGGCGGAAACTCACGGGATTGCCGATATTGATGGCCGTAGCCACCGTATTCGCCGCCATCGGTTCCAGTTCGCGGAACCCCTGTTGAAAACTCCGGTAGAAGGGGTTGGCTCCGGCGGCTTGAATGGCGGCTAGGCGTGGCAGACGGTCGATGAGTCCCATCCGGTGAGCCAGCAGCAGGCCACGACCAACTGCGGAGGTGTTGCCGAGATTGCCGGCGGGCAGCACCACCCAGTCCGGAGCTTCCCAGCGCAGCTGCTGTAAGAGCTCGAGCGCCAGCGACTGCTGTCCAATAAGACGGAATGGGTTGAGAGAGTTGAGCAGATGGCAGCCCTCCTCACGGCACAGCTGCTCTACACCGGCCATGGCCTGGTCAAAATCGCCGGGAATCTCGCGAATCTCCGCGCCATAGGCAATCGCCTGGCTCAACTTACCGTAGGCCACCTTCCCAGCGGGCAGCAGCACGATGGCAGGCAGTCCGGCCTGGGCCGCGTAGGCCGCCATCGAGGCTGAAGTGTTTCCGGTGGAGGCGCAGGCAACCGCGCCCGCCCCTAGCCACCGCGCCATGCTCACCGCCACCGTCATTCCACGATCCTTGAATGAGCCGGTGGGATTCTCGCCTTCGTGCTTGATCCAGAGCTGATCCAGTCCCACCAGCCGGCCTATGCCGCCATGTCCGCCGGAGTCCTGTTCGCGCCCAGCAGGATAGCAATTGGTCTGTCCTTCCGGACGCGAGATAGGCACCAGGCCCGGCACAAGCCCGGGAATCAGCAGTTCGCGGAAGCGCCAGACGCCGCTCTGATCAAGCGTGGAGGAACTGCCCAGCCGGCGGTCGAAGAGGCGCCGCCAGGCGATGCCGGTGGGGGACGGTCCCCTGCTGGTGGGGGACGGTCCCCTGCTGGTGGGGGACCGCCCTCCGCTCAGCGTGTCTCCTGCTGGCAGGTCTCCCAGGTACGCGTCGAGTGGCTGCCCGCAGTTACAGCGGTACTCCAACCTGCCTATGGGGAACCGAGCGCCGCACTCCGGACAGAAGAGCGCGCGCTCGCGCGCTCGCGAAGGGGTGACCCTCCTCACCGGACTCGCCGCCGCGCCACTTTCGGCAGTCGTCACTGGTACGGCCTGCGCCCCACGCCGGTCGATTTTAACTACCAGCGACCGGCCTTCCACTCCGAGCGATCTCGCAGTATCAGCTAGCACCTGCGCTATCTGGCCGGCGCGGTCGCAAGCTGCCAGCGCCAGAACGCTAGACCCACCTCCGGAGAGACAGGCTCCATACGCCCCCGCCTGGCGTCCCGCCTGCAGGAGTGCGGGTAGCTGGGGAAACATCTCTGTCCGGTACGGCTCGTGGCAGCGGTCGTCCATCGCCGAACCCAAAGCCGCCATGTCCCGACGCGCCAGCGCGGCGACCAGCAGCGCGGTATGCCCGATATTGTGCACGGTGTCGGTCTGAGAGTACATACGTGGCAGCAACGCCCGGCCGGCTACCGTATCCATATCTCGATCCGGCACGAAGAGCACCGCGCGAAGTTCAGCCGGCACCGGCAGGTGAACAACCTTCCAGCGCCGCTGCCACTCATCTCGCGACGCCACGACCAGTCCGCCAAAGAGCGCGGCGGCGACGTTGTCGGCGTGCTGTCCATGCTCCAACTCCACCGCGGCGCCCAGAAACTCGCCGCGGCGCCGCCGGGCGACCGCTCCGGAGGAAGCCTGGCAGCCGGCACCGCCGGCGTAGATCTCCGCCGCCAGGATTCCGCCTACCACGGCGGTGGCGCTGCTGCCCAGGCCGCGGCCCGGCGGCAGCCCCAGGGTGATGCGTGCCCGTACCGCAGGGGGGACCGGAACCTCAAGTCGGTGAAGCTGAGCGGCAAACGAACGGTAGAATAAATTGTTCCCACCGGTTGGCAACCGGCATAGGGCAGGATCTGATCCCCAGGTAGTCCGGACCTGGATCTCCGGCTCCCCTGGCCGGGGATCGTCCCTCCGAGAATGGGACGGTCCCCGGCCAGCGTCAGCTACGGCGAGTATCTCAAGCTCGAAGGTAGTGGAGAGTGAAAGGGCCAGGCCGAGACAATCAAAGCCGGGGCCTAGATTGGCGCTGGTCGCCGGTACACGTACCCGTATATGGGAATAGAGAGGCATGGATAGTCTGCTCCTTTGCTAATTCGGCGGCTGATTTGGGCGTACCGCGTTCGCGTGTGCCTGCCGGATACAGCGACAGGGCGGTGAACTGCACGTCTTAGCAAAGGGTTGTGCCGCCGGTGGTGAGCCGGCGGGTGTCTCCTACTTCTCGAACGGAATAGCGTGGTGAATGGTGATGTGCCATACGTGTTCTTCTTTGGTTCCCTACATGTCTCATCGCATCTACGAAGTGCCGCTAGGGCCGCGGCATCGTTGCCGTATGGCACACCAAAACGGGTTAAACAAGGCAAAAAGAGGCGAGCCCTCCATCCTCACTCACGGGACGGGGGCTCGCCTCTACAAACGGACATTCCCTCGTGGTTCCACCCACGTTTCACGCTGCCCAGGCAGAGCCGATCTCTCGGCAGAGCCGATCTCTCGGTGGGGGACGGTCCCCTGCCAATCTCGGGCCGGCGTGCTCGTTCGCGGCTGATAACGAAGCCACTCGCGTTCCGCTACTTTTCTGGAGCACGGCAGAGGGCCGGGTGAGTTTCACTCCGTGAATTTCGCGTACGGGCCAGCGAGTGGTTTTCTCAGCAGGGGCTTACTGGAGATGATTCGCAGCGCACAGCACATCTCTCTCTGTCAGTCCACCCTGGATACTCGTCTCGCTCATTGCTCCTGCATCAATCGTCTTTTTGCCTTTGCCGGAGGTAGTGTAACAGCCTGGTCTGGAACTGTCAAGTTACGCCAAGAAGGCAGCGGACGGCTACTGCGCCGGTGTCGCTGGTGTGGCCACCACCGGCGCCGACTTCTCCGCTTCCGGCTTACCACCCCATGCACCGCCCTCAGCCGGCGTGTGGCTGGTACGAAGCGGCACGTCCTTCAGGAAGAAGGTCAACACCAGCATACCGGCGCCGACGATCACCAGGACGGTAAGCCCGTGCTCGATGCCCAGTGTCAGCGAATGCCGGAGAGCGGTGAATATCTCGTCCAACAAGCGCACCGTGCTCTGGTCCACCTGCTTCGTGATCGCCGCGATGGCCGCGGCACCGCCCGGTCCTGCGGGAATTTTCCCCTGCGCCTTGGCGGATCCCACCGCCGCCGCTGCGGCGTAGCCCTGCGCTGTGTGAACCAAGTGGTTCTGGTAGACGGAGTTGACCAGCACCTGCGGATTGGTGGCCGCCGTGATACCGGCCGGCGTCAGCTGCGCGGCACCGGCCGGTAGATGCGTGGCAATGTCACTGGCGATGGTATTGTTGACCACGGTGCCCACCACCGCCACCCCGAGCGTCCCTCCTACCTGCTGCATGTAGCGAGTAGCTCCGGTTCCGACCCCGAGCTGCGTACGGGGAAGGGCGTTCTGCACCGCCAGGGTGAGCAGCGAGAAGAAGACGCCCAGCCCCAGCCCGGCAAACACCATGAAGATGGTGGCCTGACCCAGCATGGTCCGGCCGTCCATGCGAGAGAGCAAGAAGACTCCAAGTAGCAGAATTGCTGCGCCGAAGATGGCCAACCATTGGTAGCGTCCAGTGCGCGCGATCAGGAAGCCGCAGAGCACCGAGCCGATGACTATGCTGACGGTCAGAGGAGTTATGAGCTCACCGGAGTTGGTAGCCGACTCGCCCAGGACGCCCTGCAAGAAGAGCGGCAGATAATAGGCCAGCGCAAGTATGACGGCGCCGACCCCCAGTGAGAGCAGCGCGGCGGAGGCGAAGACCTGGTTCTTGAAGAGGCTGAGCGGCAGCACCGGCTCGGCGGCGAAGCGCTCGACCAGGATGAAGAGCGCAAAGAGTACGCCGGATCCCACCAGGACACCGACGACCTGCGCGGAGTTCCACGGATAGGTGGTACCGCCCCAGGTCAGGCCCAGCAGCAGACAGATGGTGGCCCCGGCGGCCAGGATCGCGCCGGGGAAGTCGATGCGGCGAATAGCGGGCCAGCCCCGCAATGTCGAGGTTCGTACCGAAATATTTGCCGGCAGATAGACTATCAGAGCGGCCAGCGCCACCAGACCTATGGGTATGTTGACATAGAAGACCCAGCGCCAGCGCGACTGGTCGGTAATGAAGGTGCCCACCAGCGGTCCATGGTCGGTAAGGAAGCCGCCAAGGGTTGGGCCAAAGACGCTTGCCAGCCCGTAGACCGCCCCAAAGATACCCTGCCAACGCGCCCGCTCGGCGGGCGGAAAGATATCGCCGACGACGGTGAAGACCAGGGCGATGCCGATGCCGGCCCCCAGCCCTTGCAGCGCGCGGAACGCGATGAGCTGCTGTGCGGTCTGCGAGGCGCCAGAGAGCGCCGAGCCCACCAGAAAGACCACGACGCCGACCAGGAAAAACCCTTTGCGTCCGAACTGATCCGAGAGCTTGCCCACTATGGGCACCACGGTGGACGAAGCCAGCAGGTAGGCGGTCGCCACCCAGGTATAGAGACTGAAGCCGTTCAGGTCGCTGATGATCTTGGGCAGTGCGGTGCCGACCACCGTCTGGTCGAGCGCCTCCAGCAGCAGCGTCAGCATCAGCGCGGTGAGCACGCTGTAGAGGGCGATGCCGCGTAGCCTCGGTCCAGCGGGCCTTGGTTGCGCCCCAGCCGCCACCGATCCGACTGCCGGCCTCGCGATGTGAGACGAAGATTCCGAATCCATAGTGCCTCCGGATATGCGAGATATTCAGGGTTGCCGAGGAGTAGCCAGAGAGACCATCCGGTACCGCAAGACCAGGCAACACTCTGCCATTTTACCGATGGTTACCTACGTCAAGCTGTTCCTGCCAGGTTGCGGTGGAAGGCGACGGCAGCTCTTCGGCTTGGCTCTCGCCAACCAGAGTATTCTCCGCTGCTCCCGGTCCCTCCATTCTGGCCACCTCACGCGCCCGCCAGGTATGCGCGCTTTCCAGCTCCAGCTGCCATTGATCGCGGAGGTGCCGCATGGCCATAAGCGAGGCCTCCAGCTGCTCCGCGCTCATGTCGTAGATGTCTAGCCCCTTACGCTCCAGATCTCGACTCTCATTAGCCAGGTGGAAGAGGTGCGTCTGGCAGAAGTTGATATAGTCATCCAGCAGGTACAATCTCTCCGTGGGGTCGAGCCAGTAGAGGTTAGGTAGCTTGAACCAGAAAATGCGCTGGTACTCTCCGGGATTGGAGGTAGTATCCAGCATAAGCTCGCGGAAGCGCTGGCGTCCGGCCTCGGTGATCTCAAAGGTGCGGTGCTGTCGGTCCGATGCAATCGCCGTGGCTGGCGCCGAGTCAGTCGCCACGGCGATCATACCTTCCTGCTCGAGCTTCACCAGAAGGGGGTAGAGCCGGCCGTTGCTCAGCCGCGCGAACGGGCCTATCATCTCGTTGATGATCTTGGCGATCAGGTAGCCGTGATAGGGTCTGCGCATCAGAAAGCCCAGTATAACGAGCTCGTACATACTAGCTGTCTGCCCTCCTCACCCCGTCGGTACCGGGCCGGGTAGCCCCCACTGCCCAGCTCATGATATATCATCATAACAGGTCATGGTGACCTGATTCAAGATCCAGGTGTAGATTTTGAAACGTGGCACTGGAGTATGGGTGCAGATTCTGAAAATGTTCTGCCGCAGCGGCAAGACTTTTTCAGAATCTGCAGCGAGGAACAAATCCATGGCTGAGTACATCGAAATCCAGACCACTATCGACTCCCCAGAGGGTGCGCAGCGGATCGCCGAAGCGCTCGTCTCGCCACATCTGGCGGCCTGCGTACAAATTTCCGGTCCCATCACCAGCGTCTACTGGTGGAAAGGTACACTGGAGCGGAGCACGGAATGGCAGTGTACGGTCAAGGCCCGCAAGGAAGTCTACGACCAGATAGAGCAGGTCATTCTGGCCTTGCATCCGTACGAAACCCCGGAGATTATCGCCGTGGACATCAGCGCCGGTAGCTCACGGTATCTCGAATGGATATCCAGGGAAACTATGACGAGCCGGTAACGCGGTTCTCGTCTCCGCTCTCCTCCATCTCGAGTGTCACTTGGTGTTCACGCTTGCTGGCCAGCGTTCAACTCCTGCGCTACCTCTTGCAGCTTGCGCAGATACTGTACGTCCCCAAGGCGCTCGAGGACTGGCCGGGCACGCTCGAGCTGGGTGCGGTCCCTGGTGCGCTCGGCCAGTATGATTCGCATGCGAGCGGCGTGTACGATGAGGCGATCGGCCTCAGCCTGGTCAATGGACCGAGCGAGCTGGACGTTGTCGTCGTTGGCGAGTGCGACTGCGATCTCTACCAGATGGCGGTAGAGGGCGAATTGACCTACGAGCGTCCGCAACGTCTCCAGCACTTTCTGATCCATCATGGCCTGACCATGTTGGTTTAAGAGATACAGTAGACCGACCAATAGCGTGTCAGTGACGAGCAGATCAGTCGTCAATTTCTCCGTAACTTGCCCAATATTGTCGCTAACCAAGCCGTCTAGATATAGGGTAAGAGCAGGTTCCAGAGGACTGCCGTCTCGGCGGATGAGCGCCGAAAGCGCGTCGATCTGTGGGTGGTCTTCGCGTGCCAGAGCGACCCGAAGAGCGGAAAGATACCCGCCGATGAAGTCGACCGGTGCGGTCTGATCATATTGCATGACCAGCTCGCGGATCTCGTCCAGCCTGGGCAGAATGTGGTCGATCTCATCGAAGCGCCCACAGGCGTAGGCGGCATTGGCCAGATATTCGGCCAGCGGCCCAAGGCCGGCTATGGGTTCGCCGGGTTTGAGCCCGGCGAATACGGCTTGAGCATACTCTATACAGTCTGCAAACCTACCTAGTAGAAAATAAATGTTGGCGGTCATCGCGGCAACTTTGGCCCGCTCTGCCGATGGCAGGTCCGATATAGTGCCACGTCGCTCTACCGCGGAGACCGCATCCTTGGGTGCGCTGATGTAGAGCGAGAGGCGGCAGTAACCATCCAGAGCTTCGCTAAAGGCTTCAAAGTTCCGGCGCTCCTCGAAATAGGCAGCGGCTTCGCCGGCCAGTTCTCGCGTTTCTCGCATGGCACCTTGCAGGTTCAGCCTTTGACTCCCATCCCACGTTCGGGGGTCGAAACAGGCGGTGATGCGAATGCGCCAGCGTTCGTCTTCATCTCCGGTACCGGCAAGCAGCGCCAGCGCTTCCTGGCGCAGGGCTTCGACGTCTTCCTGTTTGGTTTTGGGAGCCACAGCATCGCGGGTGGTGGCCATAAGTAGTTTGCGCATGAGGCGCGCACCGGTCAATGGGTCCCTCTCAGTGCTGCTGCGCCAGGAGCCTAACGCGTCACGATAGGCCTGGCTCTGCACATCGCCCCAGAGCACACTATCGCCCAGTTGCTCATTGAGACGCACATATTCCGTCGCCGGCGAGAGAGAGATGGCCAGCTGCAAGTAGCTTTTCGCCGCCGGATAGGATCCGGTACGGCCGGCCAGCACACTGGCACGCGCGAAGATATGCGCCGTGTCCCCGGTGTTAAAGGGCAGAGACAGCGGCACGGCGGACTGGCGAGACAGCTGTAGGGCTTCGCGGTAATGATAGGCGATGAGCTCTATGTATTCGTCGAGATGATCGCCGGCGCTCTGCGCATTCGCCTCCAGCCAGAAAGCGACCTTACTGTGCAGGCGAATGCGCAGAGCGCGGGAGAGTGTGCCGTAGGCCACGTCGCGTATCAGGATGTGCCGGAAATC
>JBKQTH010000452.1:0-8554 GCA_052143275.1 Ktedonobacterales bacterium
ACGACGAACGAATTTCTGCCCAGACCGGCAATGATTCGAGCAAACCAGTAGCTAATTCTGGTGCGCAGGACACCATACCGCCCGAACTAAAGGGCACCAGCAGTAGCGCTCGCAAACGTAGCAGTCGTGCACAGCAAGGAGACAGCAGAACGCAGGCGACTCCGCGACGCAAGCCTCGTAACAGCAGCGTTCCAGCGGCCGAGCGCACCGATAAAGGGGAGATCATCGAATTGCCGATAAGGCAGAATGCCCACGGCGCCAGTCCCCAGCAACCAGAAGAGTCGCCGCAGAATGAGGCCATGCTGGGTGAACTGGAAGCTCAAGGGTTCACCCAGGATGAAGCGTATCATCTCATTCACGTTTCGGATCGCATCGCTAACTCGCGCGAGATGCGAGAAGCCGAGGCGGTCATACGCAGGCTACGCTTCAATCGTTGGCTCTTCGAACAGGGAAAACTCAGCGAATTTTCAGCGTAGTTAGATTCGACCGAGGGGGCATCTTTTCTCGACTGATTGAGAAAAGATGCCCCCTCACGCTGTCCTTATGCCCCTAGGCGAGCCATCGCCAGCCTGGCTTCGGCTCGCGCGACCACACTTTGTGAGACACCGGCAGGCTGCATCTTGCCGACATAGCCAGAGCGCAACTTGGTACCTTCACGCCAATAGGCATACCAGTATGGGCCGTGGCCAGGTCCCTTCTTGCAGGTTCCGCAGCTTGCCTTGCCACACTTACGGAATTGGAGCTGATAGGTGATGTGCAGATTCGCTGGCAGATTTGCCATCGATGAAATCCCTCCCCACTTCCCGACAACCAAATTCAGTACTAGAGATTAGGCATATTCTTCTACGAGGGTCAGGAAATTCGGCCTTTCCTCAACCAAAGGTGAAAAAACCAGCATTGCGAGGGACAAACCTTCCCCAGCAACTGACGCTAGGTTGTATTCACCCAAGTGTTAGTACGGATGACCGGAGAAAATCGTCGCGCATAGTACCAAAGAATTCCGGCTGGTGCAGGGTATGATTAAACTTAGAGACATGTCAGGTTTGTCTTCGACACACTCCAGCCGTCGCATGATACAATGCCCTGCAAGTCATGGGAAAACTCAAGAGGAAGCTGACTCCGAACCAGGGTAGAGAGGAACAGCATGCCAGAGGAGACTCGAGCGATCACCATAGACCTGCTGGTGGTGTCCCGCTACAGTGACCCACCAGCTCCGGATGTTGTAAGCAAGACAATTGCCTCCACTGGCTTGGGCACCGCTCTGTGGCGCTATCCTCCCCTGGGTGAGGGCAATACAACTCCGGGTAGGCAGAAGCTAGGGCACTTCGAAATAAGAGCCAGCAATGCACCTGCGACCTCAAAGATGACCGTCTACCAGCATGAGAAGGCCATCACCAGTAGCATGGATGAAACTGCTTTCGCGACACTTGCTCGTGGACTCGGTCCGGGTGATGGGCGAACGCTACGGGAAGGCCGGCTTGCCTACAACATCCAGGTGACGACTCTGCGGCCGGCTGTACTCCCAGCGCTTAACTGGAGCATGCGGCTGTTGCGCGCACTGATGGATCTTACCGACGGCACAGCTGTTGACCCCGCCGCCCAGCGTTGCTGCTCACGCGACCAGATCATGTCATTCATTGGCGATGATCCTCTGGTGCACATCACTTTCCAGAGCGAGCAGTGGGCCGCGGAAAGCACCTGGTTGCACACACACGGCATGCAGAAATTCGGCGAGCCGGAGTTAGGATTGGTGGGAGTACCGCTCTCACTGGAGCCGGAGGCCCTCTCATTCTTACGCGATGTTGCGCTTAACCTGATAAACGGAGGGCGCTTAAGCGCCGGCGGTGAAATCGATCTCGGCGAACTAGGCAGCGTGGTTGCCGTGAGCGCCCCAGTAGATGTAGAGCATCAAGCTCCGTACGGTCGCTTTCGATTGATAGATTTACCGCAGCCAGGCGAGCCGGAGAGGGCTACAGCGAATCGACTGCTCAAAAACATTGCTCTGGCTGAGGCCGAGAAGCAGGCAGACACCGGTGACACTCCGGGCGCGCTTGACACTATCGAGCGCATTCTCGCCGCCGATCTCGACGAGTGCGCCGCTCTAAGTCTCAAAGCAAGGCTTTCCCTGGCGGCCGGCGATGTGAATGCGGCCATCGATCTTGGCGAATTGATGGAGTTGCGTGTACCCGACGACTATCGCGGCCCCCTCACTATTGGTATGGCGCTGGCCACGCTTGGGCGGTATCGCGAGGCGCTGAGTGTGCTCAATCGCGCCATAGAGCGTGAACCTGAGGCTGCCGAGATCTTTGCTGCTCGTTCCGCCATTTATGAGCGACTGGGGAACCGACAGATGGCTGCCGAGGATCGTGCCCATGCCAGCTACCTCCAGAACTAGAGACACTGGCTATACCCCGAGTAAGCTATCGATCTCGGCAGTCCTCGGCAGTGATGGCTCTGCTCCCCGCCTGGTCGTAGCCAGCGCACCCGCGGCGCTGGCTCGGCGCAATGCCGAAAGCGTCTGCTGTCCGGCCGCCAGACTAGCGGCCAATACTCCGCAAAACGCGTCTCCGGCGGCAGTGGCATCTACCTGTTGGACGGTGAATGGCGGCAGGATGACCGCCGGCTCAGCAGCGCCGGGAATCCAGAGCGCGCCCCGACTCCCCAGAGTCACCACAACTGACCGGCAGCCACGCTCGATGAGCACCCTGGCAGCACGCTCCGTCTCGGGGATGTTCTGGGCAGGCAGACCGGTAAGCGCCTCGACTTCACGCTCGTTAGGCAGCAGAAAGTCAATGTGGTGCCAGAGTTCAGCAGGAAAAGATGGTGGGGGATCAGGCACTGGAGCAGGGTTGAAAAGCACCGACATACCCCGTTGGTTTGCCAGCTCTATAGCCTTCCAGACTGCCGCCTGGCCCACTTCCATCTGTACCAACAGCGTATGGGCCCCATCGAACGCTGCCTCACCGGTGAGGATATCCTCACCGGTGAGGCGCAGATTGGCGCGTGGCACAACCACAATGCTATTCTGGCCATCCGGCTCGATCATGGGGAAGGCCACACCGGTACCCTCGAGATCATCGACTATCACCCAACGAGTACCGATGCCTTCACGAGCCAATGCCGTCCGAAACTGCTCAGCAAACACATCAGCACCAAGCCGTCCGATTACACGCACATCCGCACCCGCACGCGCGGCGGCAATTGCTTGATTACACCCCTTGCCTCCAACGAACATCCCAAAATCCGAGCCTATCAATGACTCGCCGGCTCGCGGGCGACGCGGTACATGGGTTACCATGTCCAGGACGAAACTGGCTACAATGACAACCCCACCGCCGGTATTAGCCATTGGCACTCTCCTTCCCGCCTCCCATTTCAAGCCCAATAACGGCACACATTGTGCTTTTCGTAGTTTGACACAGTAGAAGCAGAGATGTACACTTAATGCCAGGCAAAGAAGAGATTGATTGGTCGAACACACCTAGATACCTACATACCTATTCATAGCCATACACATCTGCCGTGGCCTAGGGGAATGCCTCGGAGGAAACGAAGCAGAGGTTGCCAACATGTCAGATTTACAAACGATGGGCCGTGCGGCCCAGGAGTATCTGGCCGCAAAGCATGCCGCACGAGAACGGGCCCTGCCAAAATCACGCGCAGCAATCCGGCTCTGCGCCAACGCGATTCGCGCCGCACACCGCGATGAATTCGACGCTGCCAGCCATCTGCTGACAGATGCTGGGGCACTTTTGCGTGATATGGCGGTAGATCTGCGCGAGCATCTTGATATTTTCCATGCCGGTTTTGTGGCTGATGCCCAAAAAGAGTACGCCGAAGCCGCCCTCACTTGCGCTCTTATCAAGCGTGAAGCTCTGCCTCTGCCTGAAGACCTCAGCATTGAATGGGCGCCATATCTCAATGGCCTAGGCGAGAGTGTGGGAGAATTGCGTCGCTATACGCTTGATCGTATGCGACTTGGAAAGCTTGACACCTGTGAAGAGCTTCTCGCGGATATGGACGAAATCTATGCCTTGCTGATTACGCTCGATTACCCTGATGCCATCACTGGCAATCTGCGACGGGTGACCGACGCTGCTCGTGGCATACTGGAGAAGACTCGCGGAGATTTGACCCTTGGTGCCAGCCAGGCACGATTGATCACCGCAATGGAACAGGTGCAGCAACATATAGAGCGCCTCACCGACTTTTAGTCTGTGACCTAGTTATATGCTTCGTGGGGAGCGCAATGGATCACGTGGATCAGGCGAATCAGGTGAATCAGGGCATCCTGGTCGAGGACGCCTACACTGAGTACTCACTTCAGAGTGAGGCGCCACGGTTGGAATCATTCGAACCTGCTCGTCCCATCAGCGGACTAGCTGCCTGGATTCGACTCTGCCGGCCGCCGACTTTACTACTTGGCCTGGCACCGGTGCTGGTCACTTTGGCTTTCCTCTGGGCCTACAGCTTGCATCTGTCCTTGCTTCCCATTCTGAGCATGCTAATCAGTGTGTCCCTGGTGATAGCTGGAGCCAGCATGCTGGATGAATACCTCGAATTCGAACGCACAATACTCCGGCGCCAAAATCAAAACAACGGCGGCAGTTACTACGAGGGGAATGTTCTGGAAGGCAGCGGCATACAACCACTCACCGCGCTACGGGTAAGCATTGGTCTGCTAGGCCTGGGTATTGTTGCCGGTTTGCCTTTGATCAAGAGCGGAGGACTTCCTCTCCTATTGCTTGGAGCCATAGGATTTGCCATAGCCGTTCTCTACTCTTCTACCAACTATGCTCTCAAACGGATGCCGGCAGGCGAATTGGTGATTCTGCTGGCGCTTGGCCCTGGTTTATCAGCCGCTACTGCGCTGTCCCAGGGTCACGTTCCGTCTCTATCAGTTCTGGCACTTGGTCTGTCCCTGGGTCTGTTTACCCTGGCTCTGGTGCTGGCCGCTCACCTGCGAGACAAGGAAGCAGATCGAGCCATCTCACGCCGAACGGTAGTGCAGCTAAATCGGCATGCCGGTTCCGTCATCTACACTCTCTGCCTGGTCGCCGCTTATCTCTTGATTGCTCTGGTGGCCCTGCCCACAGACGCCTCACATGGAGCATTCCTGGCAATATTTTCACTGCCCGCTACCCTGGTCGCCTGGACTGGAGTGGGCCGCGCACTGGCCCACAGTTCTCGCCACCTGGCTGTGCGCTATACACTACGGGCCTACATCTATTTTGCATTCTGGACTTTCGCCGGTCTACTAGCTGGAGGCCTGATCGTTCGGCTAGTGGCACTGCTACAAGGACACGCGTAGCAAGCGATCTCTTGCCTTTCAAGCAAAGAACTTTTTTTCGACTACTAGCCGGCTGCATGTAATACAATGGCAAAGTTGTTGATGCGCAGGCTTTTTAGAGGCCGATAGCCGGGTTCTGAAGGATGGAAAAATCGCTTATGGGCGCAACGGCACAAGGTCGTTCAGATGACTTCTTGCGTGGACTCAATCCCCCGCAGCGCCAGGCAGTGACTACAACCGAAGGCTCGCTGCTGGTGCTGGCTGGTCCAGGAAGCGGCAAGACGCGAGTCATTACTCATCGCATCGCTTATATACTGCATGAGCGACACACCTCTCCCTGGAATGTGCTCGCGGTTACCTTCACCAACAAAGCGGCGAAAGAGATGAAGGATCGGCTCGAACGATTGGTTGGCCACTCGGGACGAGACCTCGTCGTTGGTACCTTTCACTCGATCTGCGCACGTATCCTACGCCGCGAAGCCAGATATGCCGACATTTCCCTCAACGATAATTTTGCTATCTACGATGATGACGATCAACTAAGCCTTGTGCGCCAGGCGCTCCGGAATTTGAATCTGGACGAGAAACAGTACCGGCCGCGCACCATTCACGCCATGATTTCGCGGGCCAAGAATGACCTAGTCACGCCGGAGCAGTTCGCTAGGAGCGTCAACAAATACTTTGAAGAGATTGCCGCGCGCGTCTACACACGTTACCAGGAGCTATTGCGCCTGAACAACGCCGCCGACTTTGACGATCTGATCCTGTTGACCCACCAACTCTGGCAGCAACATCCCGATATCCTCCACCAATATCAGCAGCGCTACCAATACATCCATGTGGACGAGTTCCAGGATACCAATAGGGCCCAGTACGAACTTGTGAAGCTGCTGGGGGTTGGCACCACCCTAACTCCAGGACACATGCGGGTCTGCGCTGTCGCTGATGATGATCAATGTTTGATCGAGGGAACGCTGATTACGATGGCGGATGGCTCGCAACGGCCTATCGAGCAGGTTGTCACCGGCGATCTGGTATTGTCGGCGTATGGCAGCGGAGACTTCCGCACGGCTCGCGTGCAAGCGACAGCACGACGTGAGCGCGCAGGCGCAGGCGTCCGCATCGTTACTCGCTCAGGACGCGTACTGGTTAGTACTCCCGAACATACGCACTTCGCTGGCTATCGCCTGGGCATCACGCCACAGCGGTACTTCACGTATCTAATGCACAAACGTGGCGTTGGCAATCGGCTCGGAACCTCACAGGTCTACACAAATGGTCAGGTAAAACCGGTAGTAGGCTTTATGCAGCGTACCCGCCAGGAACATGCCGACGCCGCCTGGATCATTTCAACCCATGAAAATGAGAACGAGGCGCGTGTCCACGAGTATATCCTCTCGCTTCAATATGACATCCCGACATTGCCGTTTGTGCCTCGCGCTGGTTCTTCGGTCAATGGGTTGGTGCATGACGCAAGGTATCTCCAGCGCATCTTTGCCGCGTTCGATACCGAGTCCAACGGGAAGCGGCTGCTCGCCGATTGTGGTTTATCTCCTGAGCATCCTCACTTCCGCCCCCGTTCGCGTAACTCGAACCGGCATCATGTCATGATTACGCTGTGCGCGGACCGGCGCGGCACAACGCCGATGCACCGTATCGCCATCGTAGGGAATGATCCGCAGGCGAAGCTTGCGTTAGAAGCGCTGGGGCTGCCGGCAAAGATGGAAAAGCCGGGGGTCAATAGCTGGACCTATGATACACTGAACAAAAATATGATGGTACTCATCGAACGTGCGGAGCAAATCTGCCGCGTTATTGACGCCGACATCATCTTCAACGCGCGTCTGGGGAAGAACAGCTCCGATATCATCGAGAACAAATCATTGCCATTCGTTCTGGCGGCATCTGTGCGCCCCGGGATGGTGATGTTCGATGACAACGGTGGCTATGATGTTGTCGAGCGGGTAGAAGAGATTCCGCTCGATGCCCCCGTCTACGATCTCGATATCGAGGGAACGCACAATTTTATCGCCAATGGGATCGTCACCCATAATTCCATATATAGCTGGCGAGGAGCAAATCCTCGGGTACTGCTGGATTTCGAGCGCGACTTTCCCGATACCCAGATTGTCAAACTAGAGCAAAACTATCGCTCGACGCAGATCATTCTGGACGCGGCGCAGGGTGTTGTGCGGCAGAATCGCATTCGCAAAGACAAGCGTTTGTGGACAGAGAAACAGGGTGGCGACAAGATCACGCTTCACGAAGCCACGAATGAAGAAGAAGAAGCCTCCTATGTCGTAAATCAGCTACGGCAGTTGATCGCGCGTGGCGAGTTTCATTACTCCGACGCTGCAGTGATGTACCGGACGAATGCCCAGTCGCGTGCTCTCGAAGAGCAATTCATCCGCGTCGGCATACCGTACGTAGTCATAGGCAGCAAGAAGTTCTATGAGCGTAAAGAAATCAAGGACGTTCTGGCATATCTACGCGTGATCGCCAACCCTCTGGATACCGTCTCACTGCAGCGTATCATCAATGTGCCTGTGCGCAAGGTCGGAGCCAGGACGACTGCTGAGTTCATGAGTTGGGCTGCGGAGAAGGAGCTGCCTCCACTGGAGGCGCTAGCACGTATTGAAGAACATCCTACACTGGCCAACGCAGGGAAACGTGCACTTGCCAACTTCTATCGACTCATAGTCAACCTGAGACAGGTAGCACAAGAGGAGAAGCTACCCCATCTCATTGATCGCCTACTAGAGCAGAGCGGTTACGCAGCTGAGCTACGTGACGGTAGTGATGAAGGCGAGGAACGCTGGAGCAATGTGCTGGAATTGCGGCGTGTAGCTGAGGACTTCTCCGAAATCGATCCCGAGACCGCCCTGGAACTGTTTCTAGAAAATGTGGCGTTGGTAGCGGGCGCGGATACGACACAGACCGGCGAGGACGGCCAGATAGTAAACGATGAGAAAGATGCTGTGACCCTGATCACCTTGCATGCAGCGAAGGGACTTGAATTCCCTGTGGTCTTCCTCGTGGGATTGGAGGAGGGCGTGCTGCCGCACTCCCGCTCTCTGGAAAGCCAGCAAGAACTTGAAGAAGAGCGACGCCTGGCCTACGTCGGAATCACCCGTGCGATGAGCCGCCTCTATCTGACGCGCGCTATCCGGCGCTCGTTCTTTGGCGGCAGCGCAGTGTATCAAGAGGCCTCGCGCTTCATCGACGAGATTCCGGGTGAGCTGCTTGTCCACAGTCGCCTTGCGC
>JBKQTH010000453.1:0-25741 GCA_052143275.1 Ktedonobacterales bacterium
GCAGCCTCGGCAACCTCTAATGCCTCGGTGATGATCGTATTGAAAATGGGCGGGTGAATGCCAGGGATCGCATCACGCCGCATACTCATCACGGTTTGTTTGTGCAAGCGGCTAGTCGGGCGAAAGCGGGAGATGATGATTCCCAAACCGAAGATCTCGTGCTGTGCCCGCAGAGCGAAATCAGCCATACGGTCGAGCACCAGAGGGACGCCAAGAGTGGAAAGGATATCTGGTACCACTGGTATCAAGAAGTACCGGCTGATGGCAATGCCGTTCAGGGTTATAATGCCAAGGTTGGGAGGGCAGTCGATCAGTACATGATCATAGTGTGACAGGACATCACGAAGTGACTCCCGCAGCGCGTAGACTGGTCCGTTTCGAAAAGTATCCAGATCGGCAATTTTGGTGATACGGTCCTGTATACGGTGCAAACGAATACTGGCGGGTAGAAGGTCAAGGCCAGGTACGCCGCCAGCAACATTTGAGACACGGGTCATGATGGCTTCCTGGGCCGAGAAGAGATGGGTACCGTCCAGCTGATCTTTGAACATCTGGTACAGCGTCTGGCCCGACTGATCCCGCTCGCGCCACCGTCGCTCGCTGACCAAGGCAATGGTCGCGTTGGTCTGCGGGTCGAGATCAATGACCAACACACGTTTGGCATGCTCTCCAGCTATATAATGGGCGAGAGCCATTGTCACCGTGGTTTTCCCCACACCGCCTTTAAGGTTGATAATGCTAGTCACCACCGCCATGTGCCGCTCCTCCCATACACCATCAGAGTACGTGTGAGATTTACCATCTGCATTTATCCTCTCGCCCTCGCCCATAGCTTGAGCTACCGGTGCGAAGCAATTTCGTTATACTGTACGTCCTCTTATCCTAGCCAAAATGGGGACCGCTGTCTAGCCTATGGGACCCGCCGCGAGTTGAAATCGGCTTTGGTGAAGATCGGCGCATTGACGATGAGGCTGCTTGCTGGCTAGCGGTACCCTGGCGAGATCCCTCCACACGTCGACGATCGTCCATGGCTTCAAGAGACTTTCCCAGCTCCAGTAGGCTGTCCAGTGTATTGGCCGGAAGGAAATCGTCGATAAAAGGTAAAGCCGCTCGCATGCCTGCTGTCACCGGCCGGTAGTCCTCCTGACCAAGCAAAGGGTTAAGCCAAATGAGACGGTGGCAGCGACGGCGAAGCCGTGCCATCTCTTCGGAAAGAATTCGTATGTCGCCCCGATCCCAGCCATCGCTAATAATGAGGACAACGGCGCCCCGACCCAAGACACGCCGTGCCCAATGATAGTTAAAGGTATGAAGCGATTCGCCAATACGAGTGCCACCGGACCAATCCTGGACGATTTTGGTCACATCCTCGACGGCGGCATCCACATCCCGCCGTGCCAGCTGGCGAGTAATTCGGGTTAGGCGGGTGGCAAAAACGAACGTCTCGACATGGGAGAGGCCATTGGAGACCGTATGGACAAAGTGGAGCAGTAGCCGCGAATAGAGGCTCATCGAACCGCTAATATCACAGATGATAACCAGCGGTCTGGGCTTACGGCGAATGGTACGGCGCGCCAATACGACGGGCTCGCCGCCCGTATGCAGACTGCGTCGAAAGGTGCGCCGTAAATCAAACTGATCACCGTGAGGCGCTGGACGCAGCCTGCGGGTATTTCGCTCGCTCAGCCGCCAACGCTTACGCGACATGAGATCACGCGCCTCCTGTAGCTCATCCCAGGTGAAATTCTCAAAATCCTTGTGCCTGAGAACCTCCTCCTGGCTGTAGGTACGTCTGCGCTCACTCTCATCATCGCCATCATCTTGGCGCGGACGGCGAGCCTGCGCCAACCTGGAGGAAGGATGCCGCTGGGCAATTGGATCGGTGCGCAACTGGAAGCGACTATTGGCCTGCTCGTTATCCACCCTCCGGTGAGACGGCAGCGCTAGCGAGCGCCTACTCTGCTTTCTATCCAGCTCTAGCGGCACTCGCGTAGGCGCGCCACTGCCGCGCGGCTGCCAGAAATAGAGAAAGGCCTGGTTGAATATCGCCTCCTGCTCGTGCTTAGTGACCAGGCTGACTTTTAAGAAGGTATAGAACTCGTCCATCCTACCAACGTTGATCAAAGGCAGGCTCCGGACCACTTCGACGACGCTACCTGGTCCAACATCCAACCCAAGCTCCCAGAGAAGCCGCGCAAAATCCACTATACGTGCCAGCAGCAGGTCTGCCTGCGCTCGGTCCAGTGGAGTGAGCGGCATCGGCGAAGTATCATCGAGATTGCTCATGAGCAGTTGCCTCAATAGCTTCAAATAGAGAGCTTTAAGATAGCCTGGAGCAGACTAGGCATTTTGCCCGGACAGTGCAGTGATGCTTCGACTAGGCTCTGACCAGTGCAGGTCTATCTCGGGTCTGTAGACACTTAGGTATGCGGCAGCGCGCCGCGAACCTTTTCGACCAATCGGCTCAGGAAATTACCGGATGTTACTTTTTGGATATCGTCTTGATATTTCAGGAGCGCGCCCAGTGTGTCGTGTGCGATTGGCTCAGTCAGCTCAGTCTGCTCCAATGTTACCAGCGCGGCCAGCCAGTCAAGTGTCTCGGCTACACCGGGAGCCTTGAACAAGTCCTCCCCACGTAGCGCCTGCACAAAAGCAACCACCTGGCGAGCCAGGCGCTCAGACGCTTCTGGTACACGAGCCAGGACGATGGCATATTCCTTCTCCAGGGAAGGATATTCTATCCAGTAATACAGGCAGCGCCGGCGCAGAGCATCATGGATGTCTCGAGTGCGGTTTGAGGTGAGGACGACCACCGGCGGCACCGTGGCACGATATGTCCCCAACTCAGGAATAGTGATTTGGTAGTCACTGAGCAATTCCAAGAGATAGGCTTCGAACTCGGCATCTGATCGATCCAACTCGTCGATCAACAGGACCGGTGCCCGCTCGTGGGCGGCATCGAGCGCCTGCAAAAGCGGTCGCCGGATAAGAAAGTCGGGGCCGAAGACGTCGGTGACCCCCCCACCGCCGCGCTCGTGCCCGCTACCGGAACCCTCGAGCGCACGAATATAGAGAAGCTGGCGAGCATAGTTCCATTCATAGACCGCTGTCGACTGATCAATACCTTCATAACACTGCAGACGAATCAGGCGAGTTTGGAGAATATCGGCGAGCACCCGTGCCACTTCGGTCTTGCCAACGCCGGGCTCGCCTTCGAGGAGCAGGGGTTTATGGCGTTTAAGAGCCAGGTAGATAGCCGTAGCCAGGCCACGGTCGGCGATGTAGTGATGTGCACCGAGAGCCGACATTACCTCATCGATAGAGTCTAACCAGCGGGGTGGTGAGGGTAATTCGGCATCTAGGGCCAAAGGCTGATCGGTCACTGGGTCCTCCTTGAGAGGCAAGGCCTAAAAGCTTCTGCGGCAACTACCAATGAATTGTAGCACGCACATATCTTCACACATATCCTGCGAACGCGGAGCTAAAGCTAAGGTAGAGAATGAACATGTACCCAACTCGTATCCTCATTCGTACAACTGTTGCCATGGACAATGTGAGCCGGTATGCCGCGCAGTTTCCATTCTCAGGAATGGAGATAGGCACGTACGAGAGTCGGACGGAGGGCTGGGCCGTGCGCTATAATAGTTGCATTCCAGTCTGATGATCGCGCTGGCATCACCGGCAGGCAGGGGCGCATAACCCCGGACGAGAGGTGTGCGCCTGTGGCGCAAGAAAGCGGGTACCAAGAACAATGTTTGGTCAGCGGTCACATCGAGCACAAAAGCAGCGGAATGCAAAGAAGGAAGAGAAAAATACTGCCCTTCCTGCTACCACCGATGCTCTCAGAAATACAGATAGCGGACCATCCAATCGCCCTCCAGGCGGACCAGAGCGTCCATCACAGATAGGACCAAACGGCGCCGGTCAGCCGCGTAGCAGCATGGGATGGATCTCGCGTCTGATTCTCTTTATCCTTCTGTTGTTTGTGGCCTATAACGGATACGTCTACTTTGCCTCCAACAATTCCACCCAGCAGACTCTGACTTTCCCGTATACGGAATTCCAACAGCAAATCCTCGCCAATAATGTGTCGTCGGTGACCATCACCGACCATGAAACCATCACTGGCACATTGAAGACCACCGAGACATATGGTGGGGTGCGTGCCAATACCTTCACAACGATATTTCCCTATAATGACGATTCAAACCTGCAGAGCATGCTGGACAAATCTTCGGTTGTCGTGACCGGCAAGATTTCCAGCGGCGATAATCTATTGGTAGACATTCTCATCGACGTCGTTCCAATACTTCTTCTGGTGCTGATCTTCGTCTGGATTTCGCGGCGGGCGACCCAAAGCCAGCAAAATATCTTCAACTTTGGTCGCAGCCGGGCCAAGCTCATCATGGAGGATCGACCCAGTACCACCTTTGCCGATATTGCTGGGGTGGATGAGGCAAAATCGGAACTTGAAGAGGTTGTAGAGTTCTTAAAGACACCCCAGAAGTTTCAACGTCTTGGTGGAAAGATTCCCAAGGGCGTTCTCCTGGTTGGCCCACCAGGAACCGGAAAGACCCTGCTGGCGCGTGCGGTCGCCGGAGAAGCGGGAGTGCCGTTCTTCTCGATGTCGGGCTCTGAGTTCGTTGAGGTGCTGGTAGGCGTAGGCGCCAGTCGCGTACGCGACCTCTTTGATCAGGCCAAGAAAGCCTCTCCAAGTATCATCTTCATTGATGAGATCGATGCGGTTGGGCGCCAGCGCGGCACCAGCCTGACGACCAATGACGAGCGGGAGCAGACCCTGAATCAGTTGCTGGTCGAGATGGATGGTTTCGACGCCCGGCAGGCGGTAGTGGTTATTGCCGCAACCAACCGTCCCGATGGCCTCGATCTGGCGCTGCTGCGTCCCGGTCGTTTTGATCGGCGAGTGACGGTAGATCGTCCCGATTGGAAGGGCCGCCAGGCAATCCTGATGATTCATACCCGCGGAGTGCCGTTGGCACCGGACGTGGACCTTCAACAACTAGCCCGAGCCACGACCGGCATGGTTGGCGCCGATCTCGCCAACCTGGTAAACGAGGCGGCTTTATTGGCCGCGCGCAATAACCTCGACCGGGTAACAATGTACTGCTTCGACAAGGCGCTTGACCGGATCCAGATTGGCGCGGAGCGCCCACTGGTGCTGAGCGAAGAGGACTTGCGCGTCGTCGCTGTTCACGAGGGAGGCCATGCGCTGGTTGGGCTGCTAACACCGCACTCTGATCCAGTCACCAAGGTGACCATTGTGCCCAGGGGTCAGGCTCTTGGCGTCACCCAGTACACACCCCTTGATGATCGCTACAACTATTCACGCGATTACCTCTTTGGCTTGCTGATGACGGCGCTTGGCGGTCGTGGTGCTGAGGAAGTCGTGCTTGGCAGTATCACCACCGGCGCTGAGAATGACCTGCAGAAGGTCACACTTATTGCCCATAATATGGTTGCACGCTATGGGATGAGCGACCGTCTGGGTCTCATCTCCTTCAGCGAGCGGTCTAGCCCATTTGGAGCTGGTGGTGACTTTGGCCAGCGTGACTATAGCGACGCCACTGCAGCGGTGATCGATGAAGAGACCCGAGATCTCGTACAGACGGCTTACCAGCGTGTGAAACAGCTGTTGATAGAGCATAAACCGACTCTTGAGCGCATATCAGCCGAGCTTCGGCGTCATGAGACATTGGATGCGCGGCAACTCAGCCAGATCCTCATCGAAACTGGTGTAAACCTGGCGGAGGTGGCGCCTACTCCCAACGCGGAGACGGTGGGTCTGCAACCGCTGCCGGATGATGCGCCACAGCAGCCGGCCTTACCGACCAATGCCAATCTTCCGCAGACACCGATCACCGGCAACCTTGGCCCGATGCAAAATTAGGTCAGACTTTGGTGAGATTGGGAGAGCGCTGGACATGACGCGGCAGACATCCAAAACCGCCCAAGATGCGACAAACCAGGGAGCCGCCGGTAGGAGCGGCCCCCGACCAGTAAGGGCGCCACGTGGAACTGATCTGACCTGCAAAGGCTGGCCACAAGAGGCGGCTCTGCGGATGTTGATGAACAACCTCGACCCAGATGTGGCCGAGAACCCGGACGCACTCATCGTGTACGGCGGCATTGGCAAGGCGGCGCGTAATTGGGAATGCTTCGACCGCATCATCGAGACGCTGAAAAACCTGGCGCAGGACGAAACCCTGCTCGTGCAATCGGGCAAGCCGGTAGGCGTGTTCAAAACCCACGCCGACGCACCGCGCGTGCTCATCGCCAACTCCAACCTGGTGCCACACTGGGCGACCTGGGAGCACTTCCGCGAGCTTGATCGCAAGGGGCTGATGATGTATGGACAGATGACTGCCGGATCATGGATTTACATCGGCAGCCAGGGCATCGTGCAGGGTACCTATGAAACGTTCGTGGAAATGGGGCGTCAGCATTTCGACGGTGACTTATCCGGGAAATGGATACTGACAGCGGGTCTGGGCGGAATGGGCGGTGCGCAGCCATTGGCTGCCACAATGGCAGGCGCCTCTATGCTTGCTGTTGAGTGCGATGCAACCCACATCCAGCGCCGCCTGGATACCGGCTACTGCGATGCCATCGCCAGCACGCTCGACGAAGCTCTCGATCAGATCCGCGAGGCGTGCAATCTGGGACAGCCGGTCTCTATCGGACTGCTGGGCAACGCGTCTGAAATCTATCCTGAGCTGGTGCGCCGAGGAATTAGACCGGATATGGTAACAGATCAAACATCTGCGCACGATGTCCTTAATGGGTATATCCCTGCCGGTTTGAGCCTTGCGGAAGCCAATGAACTGCGCAAGCGTGATCCCCAGACCTATGTTGAGCACGCGAAGGAATCGATTGTGAAGCAGGTGCGGGCTATGCTGGATTTCTACCACCACGATATCCCGGTTGTGGATTATGGCAACAACATCCGCCAGGTGGCCTATGATGCCGGTGTGAAGGATGCGTTCGATTATCCCGGCTTCGTACCCGCTTATATCCGTCCCCTCTTCTGCCGGGGCATCGGCCCGTTCCGCTGGGTGGCACTCTCCGGCGACCCGGAAGACATTTATAAAACCGACGCCAAGGTAAAAGAACTGATCCCGGACAACCCGCATCTGCACCGCTGGCTGGATATGGCGCGGCAGAAAATCCACTTCCAGGGCTTGCCTGCCCGCATCTGCTGGGTGGGACTCGGCGAGCGTGCGAAGCTCGGCCTGGCGTTCAACGACATGGTGGCCTCAGGCGAATTAAGCGCCCCCGTTGTCATCGGGCGTGATCACCTCGATTCAGGGTCGGTCGCCAGCCCCAATCGTGAGACGGAAGCCATGAAGGACGGCTCCGACGCGGTGTCGGACTGGCCGCTGCTCAATGCACTGCTTAACTGCGCCAGCGGCGCGACCTGGGTGAGCCTGCATCACGGTGGCGGGGTCGGCATGGGCTACTCGCAGCATGCGGGCATGGTCATCGTCGCCGACGGCACGAAGGAAGCTGCAAAACGCCTGGAGCGCGTGCTTACCAATGACCCAGCAAGCGGCGTCATGCGCCATGCCGACGCAGGCTACGACATCGCCATTGAATGCGCCAGGGAAAACGGGCTTCACTTGCCGATGGTTTTTTAACCTGCCACCGATTATTGTGCAGGCATGCATAACAAGGTGGTGAGTGCAGGCTAGATTGCAGCCAATCCCGTCGAGAGGCACTCAGCTTCCGATGTACTTCGCGTAGAGACTACGGGCAACGGCGGTATCAGCTGTTCCCTTGATAATGGCGCGAGCGTCGGGGAAGAGTGTGATGTCATAGCCATCTACTTGCAGCCGAAGCAGGAAGCCGTTAGTTGCCACATTGCCCACTGGTGCCAGCCGCTCCGCTATGCTATCCAGGTCCACCGGGCCGGCAACAGAGCCTTTGGGATGTACCTGTACCGCGTTGCGACCACAGAGCGTGGTACCGCCCTCACCCAGGGGGGCATCCAGGTATTCATATTGGCCGTGACCGCAGACCGGGCAGTCATCCTGGCGAGGGAGCTCAATCTGGTCAAAGGTATTCTCCCATAGGTCAATCCAGGTCATTCCTCGCGCCAGCCGCTGGCTTCCCACCAGCAGTTTCAAAGCCTCGGTAGAGGCGACACCGCAGATGGCCCCCACTATGCCGTTAAGTACGCCTGCGGTATCGCAGGTAGGAGTCGTGCCAGGGAGCGGACGTTCTGGGAAGACGCAACGCAGACAGGCGGTTTCATGTGGACGAATCGTCATGGTCACGCCATAGGATGCGATCACTCCGCTGTAGATCCAGGGTATGTCTAGCTTTACACAGGCTTCATTAAGTAGGTAGCGTGTCTCGAAGTTGTCGGTTCCATCGAGAACGAGATCCATTCCATCCAGCAATTCGTCGATGTTGTCGGCGGTAACATCCGTAACCCACGGCTCGACGTTTACCAGGTGGTTGATGCGCTGGAGCTGCTGCTGCGCCGCGACCGCCTTGGGCAATCTCCGACGCACATCAGATTCGTCGTAGAGAACCTGCCGCTGCAGATTATTGCCTTCGACGTAGTCGCGGTCCGCGATACGTAGCCCGCCTACCCCAGCACGTCCCAGGTTGTTGGCCAGGACTGTCCCCAGTGCCCCACATCCAACAATCAATACCCGTCCCTGGCTTATGCGCTTCTGTCCTTCTGGGCCAATGCCTACAAAGAGTGTTTGGCGAGCGTAACGCTCAGTTACGCCCAAGCTGCGTTCCAGATGCTCATCAGCGCTATCCAGGTAATCAGTGCTCTCTTTGGTGCTCGGCGTGTGGCGTTCGATGTCATGCGACATGGAAGAGTCTACTTTCTCTGTAGGACTTTCAGGTATGAAGCCGGTCATACTCACTGTATCACACCCGGTTTTGCAGCCGTATGGCGCAATAGTATAGGACCTTCAGCCTGCTTGTCTGTTACGGTTAAGTATGGTACAATGGCCTTCAGTCTCTGCTAGCTGAGAGACGAGATGATACGCCAAGGATCGGTGTGGCATGACGCAAGATGAGGACCGCTCGAGCATGCAGCGGTAAGGTACGTACCAGTTGGAGCGATGGTGTGGTGGAGTGTCTTCTCGGGGAGGAGTGGCAAGGTGATGGGGCAGGTGACCGGTGATGCTGCACTGGGTGCGCAAGGGATAGGGCTATCTCTACGGAAGAAAATCCTCGTGATCGATGATAATCCCACAATCGTGGAGCTGATTCGCCATGCAGTTAATATGCAGGGCAAATATTCAGTTGTGGTCGCCTACGATGGTGTACAGGGCCTCGAACGATTTAATGCCGAACACCCTGACTGCGTCATAGTCGACGTTCGCATGCCACGCATGGATGGCTATCAGGTAGTTCGCTGCATTCGTGGCGATAGTACGTCGGCACATACACCGCTCATCATACTCAGCGCTATGATCGAGGAAGACGACCAGCTCACCGGTCTACTCTCAGGGGTTGACGAGTACCTGGCCAAACCATTCAAACCCAGTGTTCTCTGCGCTACACTGGAGCGGGTGATGCAGATTACCCCGGAGGAGCGGGCGAACCGCATCGAACGGCTGGCAATGCGGGATCTGCAGGATCTTCAAGACGAGCTACATCACCATCAGCGCGAGACCCATGTATCAGCCTCTTTACCCAAAGACCAACCGGCCCGCGGGCAAAAGGACGAGAAGGATGCTGACCAGCCAAATGGGACTACGGTCTCGGTTTAGATAAGAGGAGTCGTTTCAGGTCGGCAACTGGAGGAGGTATAGAGTGGGAGCGGAGCGGAGAGGCGAGAATCCAACCCAGGAGTGCGCACTGGATGTCCTGGTGGTCGAGGAGAATCCCTCGGCGCGCGAGCTCATGGAGTCAGCTCTTCGTGAAGGCTACGCCCTTCGTTTCGTAAACGGCGCCGACGAAGCACTCGAGGCGATCCAGATTCAGCCGCCCGATGTACTGGTAACCGAAATAGACCTCTCCGAGGGAGATGGGCTGCAGCTCTGCTCCCAGGTGCGTAAGTTGCCGGAGGCAATACAGCTTCCCATTATGCTGGTGACAGCTCGAGGCAGCATCCAGGATAAAATCGCCGGCTTCCAGGCAGGCGCCGATGATTATGTAGTAAAGCCGGTGGATACTCGTCTGTTCTATGCTCGCATACGCTTGCTGTATCGCATTAAAGGTATCGAGCATCCCCGCGCGGACAAGACCGCCTGACCAATTCCCCGCGCGGACATCAGGGCCGATCCCAAATCAGCGTCTCTTCTAAGCATGCCGAGCATCTTCCCGGTGTCAACGAGGCAAACGATGAAGCCGCGGGAGGTTGCCTCGTTGTCGGGTCATTGGTATACTGGCGCGGACATAGAAGGGGCAATAGGGAGAGGCCAGAATGAGCGAACATACACGGATTGAAGAGATTATCGAGCAGCACGATATCGACGTTGTAAAGGTGGGCGGAGCTGACTATGACGGCATCTATCGCGGCAAACGTCTGCCCGTTGACGTCTTTCTTGAAGGCATCGAGCATGGTTATGCGCAAGGGGACGTGCTCTTCGGGTGGGATATAGCTGAAGATCTAGTGCCTGGTCTGCGCTTCACCAATTGGGACACAGGCTATGCCGACATCCGTATGAAGCCGGACCTCACCACGTTCCGCCCGGTACCTTGGGAGGAAGGCGCCGCCACAGTTATCTGCGACTTTATGACCGAGTCCGGCGAGCCAGTACGTGTCTCACCTCGCTACGTACTTGGCCGCGTGCTCGGGCAAGTGGCAACTCTGGGCTACAGCGCTGAACTAGCCCTGGAACTCGAGTTTCGTCTCTGGCGCGAAGATCAGCGCTCGCTACGTGAGAAGAGTTGGCATGATCTTATACCCCTTAGCCCAACCACCAGTTGCTATAGCATTCACCGATCCACTGGCGACGACTTTCTCGTTGGCAAGCTGCGACGCCTAATGGATGCTCATGGCGTTCCTATAGAAGGATACAACCGCGAGCATGGACCAGGCATGTACGAGATGAATCTGCGACATGCCACGGGGCTAGAGGCCGCCGACCGGGCCATGCTGTTTCGCAACGGCGTGAAAGAGATCTGTCTGCTTGACAATATGACAGCTAGTTTCATGGCCAAACCTTTTGCTGCTGAAGACGGTAACAGTGGGCATCTGCACCAGAGCCTTTGGAGCAACACCGGCCAAAATCTCTTTTACGACGAGGCCGGCCATCACCACCTTTCAGCCCTCTGCAAGTCGTATATCGCAGGCGTTACGCAAACTCTCCCGGAGTTTATGGCACTCTATGCCCCCAATATCAATTCTTACAAGCGCTTTGTCGCCGGATCCTGGGCCCCCACAGTGGCAGCATGGGGCATCGAGACGCGCACCCCAGCCTTGCGCGCGATAACCGGCACACACCAAGCTACGCATCTGGAGAACCGGGTGCCAGGCTCGGACGTCAACCCGTATCTGGCCATGGCTGCAGCTCTCGCAGGTGGACTGCACGGCATACAGCATGGGCTTCAGGCGCCAGCGCCGGTAGCGAGTAATGCCTATCTCCTACCAGAAACAGTTGCTCCCCGACTGCCCCGCACGCTGGAAGACGCGATTACGCGTTTTGACAAGAGCGAGATCGCCCGTTCCTGGTTCGGCGACGAGTTCGTTGACGACTATGTGACCATGCGGCGCTGGGAGATCGAACGCTACCAGTCAACCGTCACCGAATGGGAGCGGGAGCGTTATTTTGAGATGATATAACCGACTGCCTCGTGGTCCAGAGGTCCCAAGCAGTTGACCAGGCACCCTTTTGCCCATATAATGGCGACCTGTACCTGCTCTTCCTGGTCTAACAATCATGCCGCGGTAGCGGCTAGCATGGTGGATGACGGCCAAAACCCCAAATCACAAAGGAGTAACTACCGTGCAGTGCGTGAATGTCAAAATTCAGGTTCGGCCGGAGATTGCCCGGGTCGAGGCCTATGTTCCGGGTGAATCACTTGATGCTTTCAGCGCGCGCACCGGAGTTCCGATGGACCGGCTCATAAAGCTGAACAGCAATGAAAGCCCCTATCCTGCTTCACCGCGGGTAGCGCAGGCGCTGGGCAATTTCCCCAATTACAATCTCTACCCTGATCCTGACGCCACGGCCCTGAATACCGCTCTGGCCGGCTACGTCGGCATCGATCCACAACACATCATTTCCAGTAACGGCAGCAACGAGCTTATTAATGTGCTGTGGCATGCCTTCCTTGGCCCGGGAGATAGTGTCGTAACCAGCCCACCAACCTTTAGTCTTTACACCACCGCCACCACCCTGGCGGGTGGCGAGATCGTCATGGCGCCGCGCTTGGGGAACTTTGACCTGGATGTGGCCGCAACGATCGCCGCCTTAAGAGACGATACCAAGCTCATCATGGTTTGTTCGCCCAATAATCCTACCGGCAACTATACGCCGCGTCGAGACATCGAGGCACTCCTAGACACGGGACGAATCGTCGTCGTAGACGAGGCCTATATCGAATTCGCCGGTGAAGAAGCGCTAAAGGACAGCTCGATCAAGCTGGTACCTGAACGCGAGAACCTGGTAGTTCTCCGTACTTTCAGTAAGTGGGCCGGACTAGCCGGCATGCGGCTGGGCTACGGCGCATTTCCAGTATGGCTGGTGCCGCATGTGCGCAAATTACAACTCCCCTTTGAGGTCAACCTGGCTGCGCACATTGCCGCCCATGAAACCCTGGCCGATCTACCGTTCTTGCAGGAACGTGTTCGCCTGATCATCACCGAGCGCGAGCGCCTGTACCAGATGCTCGGTAGCCATTCATTTCTGCGCGCGTACCCATCTCGAGGCAACTACGTGCTCTTCGAGATCACCGATCCAGAGCTGCCGCTAGCGGAATTGCGCCGGCGAATGGAAGCAAGCGGCATTCTCATCCGCTACTTCCGTACGCCGGACCTGGCTCGCCATGCTCGTATTACCGTAGGCACACCTGCACATACCAGGGCCATAGCCCGGGTGCTGGCGGAGATCGGCGAAGCCAGGTCAGCGGCGGAAACCGCTTCCATAGCCGGCTAGTCATCTGCCCAGCTCTGTCTTCCAATCTTGTTCCAATTTCCATCTCGTACAGTTCTTGCGAGTTGAGACCACAAGTCGCGGGTTTTGCCGGGAACAGTGCGAACGATCAAGAACAAGAGTGAGGGCATATGCACATTCTGGTCGTCGAGGATGAAAAGCGGCTGGCTGCACTGCTGCGACGCGTTCTCATGGAGGAGCGCCACGTCGTGGATGTAGCGCACGATGGGGCGACTGGTCTTGGTATGGTGCTCGGCAGCAGCTATGATCTCGTGGTCCTGGACTTGATGCTGCCCGAAATGGACGGCATGACCGTCTGCCGTGAAATACGTAAAGCCAAGATCGAGGTGCCGATCCTCATGCTGACGGCGCTTGGAGCTGTCGAGGATAAAGTGGCGGGCCTGAAGATCGGCGCCGACGATTACCTGGTAAAACCATTTGCGATGGAGGAGTTTCTCGCGAGAGTGGACGCGCTGCTGCGCCGCCGCAACCGCCAGCTGGATGGTTCTTCGCAGCTTCGAGTGGCCGACCTCTCCTTAGATTTGCTGCGGCACGAGGCCAACCGCGGCGGGCAGCCCATCGAGCTTACCGCCAAAGAGTTTGCGCTGCTCGAATACCTCATGCGCCACCCCGGCCAGGTGCTCACCCGCACCCAGATTCTCGATCACGTCTGGGGATACGATCTGGATACCCTCTCCAATGTCGTCGATATTTACATCCACTATCTCCGGGACAAGATCGACCGTGGCTCTTCTCAGCCGCTCATCAAAACGGTGCGCGGCGTGGGCTATAGGATCGAGCCATGAGAACTACTCCTCCACATACATCGGATGACGGAGATGGGGGCTCGTCGGATACCAGATTGTCGCCGCTGGCCTCGGGCGCACACCGTATACGGGAGGCGCTCCAGCAGACAACGCGTCCGCTCCGGCGGAGCGACCAGCCGGGAGCAGCCATGAGCGGGGCCTCCTCCGCCATGTTCTCCACCATTCGCAATCGTCTGATCTTCTGGTACGTCGGCGTTCTGGCGGCCATACTACTTC
This sequence comes from Ktedonobacterales bacterium, assembly GCA_052143275.1. Lineage (GTDB taxonomy): Bacteria > Chloroflexota > Ktedonobacteria > Ktedonobacterales > JADMIN01 > JAJPKE01. The sequence continues at coordinate 14,132 of JBKQTH010000453.1, forward strand.
TGGTGGGCATAGTGCTTTACGTCGCCATGCAGCAGACACTGTTTGCCGAGGTCAACAGCAACCTGGCTACCAGTGCACAGATAGTGAGCCGAGCCTGGCAGCTGAATCAGGAGGGCAACGATCCAACTCCTATTTGCCTCGATAACCCTACGCTCAGGAATATAAGTAACCAACTGGCGCCGCTGGATACGCCGTACATCAGCTGCTTCGACAACCGTTCTAACCCGTACGTTCTACCCATAAACTGCCCATTTCAGGGCCCAAGCCCCAGTTTTCAAAATGCATGCCAGATCGTGTATATAGACCCGACCCTGGCGCAAGCAGCACTGACCAGCAGCACCAATTCCGCTACCGACCGCGTTACCGCAAGCGGGCTCGGCACTCTACAACGGTATGCCCAGGTCGTCTACGCGCCGGATGGTAGCATAATTGGCGTCGTACAGGTGGCTACATCCATCGACGGGCAACTGGCGGCGCTGGCTACTCTCGGCAGACTACTCCTCCTCTGTGGTTTACTCACTATACTGGGCGCAACTGCGGGCGGTATTTTCCTGGCACAGCGCGCGCTGCAGCCGGCGCACCTGGCCTTCCAGCGCCAACAGGAATTCATCGCCGACGCGGCCCATGAGCTACGTACGCCGCTGACCCTACTTCGAGCTAACGCCGAAGTTCTGCTGCGCGGCCGTGAGCGGCTGGATCCGGATGATACCGAACTCCTGGAAGATATCGTCGCCGAGTCAGCGCACATGGCCGGCCTGGCCAACAATCTGCTGACGCTGGCTCGACTCGATTCTGGGCAGGGGTCAGTCAAGCGCGATGTGGTGGACATGGCGGAGATCGCCGCCGGTTTAGTCCGGCAGGCCAGGTCGTTCGCGGCTGAGCAGCAGGTGGTGCTTAGCCTGGCGCAGCTGGCAGGTCCAGCACTTGTCGTGGGCGACGAGACACTGCTCAACGAGGCGGCTCTAATCCTGATCGACAATGCCATCAAATACAACAAACCTGGGGGTAGCGTTACCATTACGGTAGAAACCGGTCAGCATGAAGTTAAGCTCTATGTGCAGGATACCGGCGTTGGGATACAGGCCGAGCATCTGGCGCACCTTGGGGAGCGATTTTACCGGCCGGACAAGGCGCGATCACGCGAGATGGGCGGCGCAGGACTCGGCCTCTCGATAGCCCGGAGCATAGCTACCACCCACTCTGGTTCGCTCTCTCTTACCAGCACGCCAGAACAGGGCACCACTGCGGTACTTACCCTGCCGGCGGCACAGCTAATCGAGTAACAGCGTGCGCCGTCCCGTCACATTGGATTCATGAGAATTTTCAAATCTTGTTCCAATGCTCCTCCTATTACGCGCTGATACGCTTAGTGTGGTAGCGATGAGACTGCAAGATACATCTCTCGCCCGCCGTGATAGCGGCGCGACATCAGGAGGCATCATTTTCTCATGGAATCCAACCAATCTTACGTCCCTCCCCGGATAAATCCGACTCCTGAGGGGCAGATGGTAGAGCAGCCGCCGTTGACGCCCCAGTTTGGCCCGTCAACATATCCCAACCCGTCAACATATCCCAATACGATCTATCCCAATCCGGAAGTCTATGACGCGAATACGATATACAGCGACCGAAACAGTAGGATGGCGCCCTTCCCCCCCGATACCCCCAAGCGGGGGGGAGTGGGCACCATCATTGCCGCTCTGATCGGCGCCCTGGTCGCGGCGGCTCTGTTACTGGCAGCGTTTGCGCTTGGCCATTCCACCGGCTCCGCCAGCACTCTCTCCACCAGCGCAGGAGGGCAGGTAACCGCCGCTACGGTCGCGGTTCCGGCGACCGCGCAGGATCTGCAGCAGACCGTCATCAACGTGGTGAACACCGACCAGCCCTCAGTGGTAGAGGTTACCGGCCAGAGCGATCAGGGAGAAGATATCGGGTCCGGCGACATCGTCCGCTCGAACGGCTACATCGTGACCAATGATCATGTAGTCACCGGCTTTAGCGACTTCACAGTAACGCTCTCCAATGGATCTCAGGTGCCGGCACAGGTAGTAGGTGAGGATCCCAGCGACGACCTTGCCGTCCTCAAGATCTCGGCGAGCAATCTGCGAGTCATTACGTTCGCCAATTCAAGTAATGTGCAGGTAGGTGAGTTCGTCATCGCACTGGGCAACCCACTGGGTCTTCAATCGTCAGCAACCTTTGGCATAGTGAGCGCACTCAACCGCACTGCCAACGAAGGCGAGGAGGGCACCGGCGCTACACTAACCGGTCTGGTTCAGACCAGCGCGCCGATCAATCCGGGTAACAGTGGTGGTGCGCTGGTAAATCTGCAAGGCCAGCTCGTGGGCATCCCAACTCTAGGCGAATCGGATGCTGAGACTGGTGGGCAGGCCGACGGTATTGGTTTTGCCATTCCCGCCAGCCGGGTAACCTATGTGGTGAATCAGCTCATCTCCAGCGGACACATCACATCAACCGGCCAGGGTTTCTTGGGCATTGAGGGTGAAGATGTCACTCCAGAACTGGCGTCGGCGGACGGCCTCTCAGTGCAGAGCGGCGTGCTGGTGGCCAGCTTCTTCAACGATGCCGCCGGACAGAGCCCTGCCGAGCAGGCTGGCATTCAACAGGGTGATGTCATCATCTCAGTCAACGGCACCCTGATCAGCGACAGTAGCGATCTAGCCGGCATACTGCTGAACGACGCGCCCGGCACCAAAGTCTCGGTTACCGTGGAGCGCGGATCGAGCCAGAAGACCATTTCGGTTACTCTAGGAGAACGCCCCCCCAATTCATAGCACCAGCAGACTATAGCCTAAGCGAACAGCGGGGTGAGGTGGTTGCGGGCGGAAAGGATCTTCGCCCCACCCTCCGGGACGAAGCCCATACCCGACAGATCAAGGGCGCAGTGTCAACACCGCATATAGGGCAAAGCCGAGCAGTATAGTGCCCGATAGATAGTTTACCCACCGCATCAATCTTGGCGTAAACCTAGAGCGGATCATATTCACGATACCGCTGAGAGTCAGCCACCAAAGTGCCGAGCCGCAAAAGATGCCAAGCACGGTTAGCCCCGCCGTAAATGGGCTGCTATCCTTTGTCCCTACGACGCCGATTCCTGCGAAGATGGCTATAAACGAAAGGATTGTGGTGGGATTGGTCAGGGTCAGCAGGAAGGTACCGGCGTAGGAACCGATAAGGCTTGTCCTGGCAACTGTCACCTTGGCCTCAGTAGCTGGGGTGGTCAGTATAGTTCTGATGCCCAACCAGCAGAGGAAACCGGCACCGATCACGTGGATCCAGAGGCCCTCATCCACCAGGAGTGAAGAGATTACGCTGAGTCCAAATGCGGCCACTGCGCCATAGAGCATATCTGCGGTGGCCGCGCCCAGTCCAAGCACAAAACCTGCGATGCGTCCAGCCGTGAGCGTGCGCCGGATGCACAATATACCAATGGGACCCACAGGTGCAGCAATAGAGAACCCCAGGATTATTCCTCGCAGCAGGAACAATGCACACCCCCTTCTTTAGGCTTGGGGAAGATACGAAGCACAAAAAGCCCGCCAGACCTAGGTCTGGCGGGCACTGGTTGATCGTTTCACCAAAAAGACCGTGCAGTTATCCAGACCTAGCGGCTGGCTGCTGGCTCTGGCCAAGGTGTGTATGATGTGTAGGAAAATGGTGATTCGTATAGAAAAGCGGTGACATTACTGGTCTCCCAATGCGCGACCGATACGCGACCGATACGCGATGTCCTGATTTCGGCCACTATACCACATGGGAAAGCCTGGTGGACAATCACCGCATTGACACTATTTGTCCACCTCACGTACCATAGTTCTGGATACGTGCCGCGCGCCCATTATACGGAATCGACCAAAGACCAAACACAACCTGCCAGTGCCGTCGCGGTCATTGCCTGCTTGGAGATGTCATGCAGGATACGGGGAGAGGCATGAGCGAGAGCCAGAAAGCCGACATGAGCACCATAGGTATTATCTACCGAGAAAGATCAGCGGAGGCGGCTGCGCTCTCGGTTTCACTGTTGGAGCGACTACGTAACGCGGGGAAGCGAGTATGGAGTACCGGCCGAGGACAAGAAGCTTATATTAGGGATTCTCTACCGGAGACCGACATGGTTTTTGTTCTTGGTGGAGACGGCACTATCCTTTCGGTTGCCCGTCTCTGTGCACCGGCAGACATCCCCATACTGGGCATTAACTTTGGAAGAGTTGGCTTTCTGACGGAGCTGGAGCCAGATGAAGTAGAGGAGAAGCTGCCGCTATACCTTAATGGCGATTACTGGATCGATGAGCGGTCCATGCTCCAGGCCAACGTTGAAGGCAACAATGAACCAGAGCACCTGATCGCCTTAAATGACTTTTCGGTAGTCCGCGGCGCTGAACCGCGGGTCATCCACTTGAACATCTGGATCGATGAGCATCTCTACCATACAACCGTCGCCGATGGCGTTATAGTCTCTACTTCCACCGGATCGACCGCGTATAACCTTGCGGCCGGTGGTCCAATACTCCACCCCCAGGTGCGTAGTATCGTAATCACGCCCATAGCGCCACATCTCGCAGCCGACCGCTCACTCATAGTGGAGCCAAGCTCGGTCATCAGGCTCGAGCTTAGTGGCGATTCTAGTTTAGCGCTGCTCTCCGCCGATGGACAAATCAACCGAGATGTTTATCCCGGTATGAGAGTCGCCATTCGTGGCAACACCCATGTCACAAAATTTCTACGGCACCGGCCGCCGACTTTCTTTTACCGCGTCCTTTCACGGAAGCTACGGGACAACCTGTGACATGCTGCTCGAATTAACTATCAGCAACTTCGCGATCATTGACCAGCTCCAGTTAACACTTGGGCCCCGTTTCAATGTATTTACCGGCGAGACTGGCGCAGGCAAATCCATCATTCTGGATGCGGTTTCGGCCTTGCTGGGCGAACGGGTAACCAGTGACGTAGTGCGCTCTGGCTGTGAGCGAGCTACCATCGAAGGTGTCTTTGACATAAGCGCACAGCTAAAGAGCCGACCACGCGCCGCACCTCTGCCCGTACAACCGGCCGCAGCAACGCATGATGCTCCGGAAGCGCCGGAGTCGCCGGATGACCTGCCAGTAGAATCGTTGTCCGAGGTACTGGAGCAGCTTGGTATAGAGTGCGAAGACGGAGTGTTGATTCTTACTCGGGAGATGCTCGCTACTGGACGTAGTATCGCTCGAGTAAATCGACGCGCAGCACCGATTTCCAGCCTGCAAAATATCGCACGCTTCCTGGTTGATATTCATGGTCAGAGCGCGCATCTGGAGCTTTTGCATCCCGAGCAGCATATTCGCTACCTGGACCGCTATGCAGGTACCGCTGAGCTAGAGGGGCAGGTTGCCGCACTCTATGGCGACTGGCGCCAAACACGCCGAGACCTGGAACGATTGCGCCGGGATGAGGGTGAGATGGAACGCCGCATTGGGCTATTGCGTTATCAGGTGGACGAGATTACCGCAGCCAGGCTAACCCCTGGCGAGTGGGAGGAATTGGAGGGCGAGCGTCGCCGGCTAGCTAATGCCGAGCGGCTGGGCGAACTCTCGGCCGCGATTCACAGCGCACTCTCCGGAGACAGCGACACCGATGTGGTCGGAGCCATAGATCAAAGTGAAGTGGCCAGGCGTGCGCTGGGAGATCTTTTGCGGCTGGATGACGCCTTGCGTGAGCAGGAGTTAGCGCTCGAGCAGGCTCTCTTCCTTTTGCAGGATGTTGCGCTAAGTGTGAGATCCTATCAGGATGAGATAGCGGCGGACCCACGGCGTCAGGCCGAGGTAGAAGAACGCCTTGACCAAATCTCCAAGCTGCGGCGCAAGTATGGTGCAACGGTCGAGGAGGTGTTGGCATATGCGGGAACCGCAAGCCTTGAGCTTGAAGAGTTGACCCATCGTGAAGAACGTACTGCCGAGATGGAGGAGCAGGAACAGCAACTCAAACGCCAGATAGGGTCAGCCGCAGGAGAACTTTCGCGCAAGCGACATGAGGCCAGCGTGCAGTTGGCAGCGGCCATGGAGCAGGAGCTGGATGATCTCAATATGCTGCGCGCGCGCTTTCAGGTGCGGATGTTACAACAGCCGGACACAGAGGGAGCGCCAGTGCCCGCGGCAGTCGGCAAAGCCAGCGCTGCCAAGACTCTCCTACCTGCAGGCAGCTACGTCTTTGGCCCCACTGGAATTGATACGGTCGAATTCTTACTCGCGCCCAACCCAGGTGAGTCATTGAAGCCGCTAGCTCGCATTGCCTCCGGCGGTGAAACATCTCGACTCATGCTGGCCCTGAAAACGATTCTTGCCAGAGCCGACATGGTTCCAACTCTTATCTTTGACGAGATCGACAGCGGGATCAGTGGACGTAGCGGCCAGATAGTAGGAGAGAAACTCTGGCAACTGGGCCGCTCACACCAGATTCTCTGCGTCACGCACCTACCGCAGATTGCCGCTCTGGGAGACGGCCAGTACCAGGTAATCAAGGTAGCGGATGAGAAACACACCAGAGTCGAGGTGAGGGAGCTATCAGCGCAAGAGCGCATCCGTGAGCTGGCTCAAATGCTTGGCGGATCGGATACTCGCGCTTCGCGCGCCAATGCCGGGGAACTCATCGAGCGTGGACGTAATTGGAAAGAGACACAAGCCCAGACATACCAACTGGCTTGACAAGGATTTAACCGGTTACTATCATGCTGGCATGGTCATAGCCGGGGAAGGAGCGAAGCGACAAATGCTGTATTGTGCTAAATGCCGGAAAGGACTGCCTGATGGAACCATATTCTGTGACTACTGTGGGCATGAAATAGCTGATGGTTCCTCGGTCACTACCGCAGCTACTCTACCTGATCTAAGACAGCGGGAGCGAATTGGCCCAGCAAATCATACCGCAAGGCGTGCAGGTATGGGAGCGACGCCGTCCTCTCCAGCCAAAGCGCCGCAGACAATGGAGTCAGGCGTTGATAAGTCAGCCGTTGATAAGCCAGCCGTTGATGAGTCAGCCGTTGATCATGAACTGGGGCAACAGACTCCACCTTCTCACTCCACCTTTGCCGCAGAAGCTCCTCGCCCGCCGCAACGGCCCTTAGCCCCTGATCAGAGGTCCACGTCGGATCGAGTTATCCAACTGCAACTGGGCAGAGATATCTTCGAGCTATCGGGGCAGAGCAGTTACCTGGTCGGCCGACGAGATCTTGACCAACAGTTGTTTCCCGATGTCGATCTTCATGAGTGGGATGGAGCAGCAGCTGGCGTTTCTCGCCGGCATATTATGATTCGGGTCATTGGCAACATTGTTTCAATTGAAGATCTGGAAAGCCGCAACTCGACTATTCTAAATGGCTACCGTTTGTTTCCTCACCAGCAATATCCCCTGGTTGACACCGACGAAGTGAGAATGGGAGACATTACTTTGCTGGTCAGGATCGTCTCCAGTAATTGAGAGATGTTGTGTTCTTTATAGTAGGGCAGAAAGCGAAGTGTGCTAGCATGGCTTTTCATGTCATTGTCCATGTTATCGACGATGAGCCATTCCGGGCGGAAATCGAGGAACTACCAGAACCAACCGCCACCTGCGTGCGTTTCAAGAATCCAACCACACGTGATGACAACAAGGTAAAATGGACCACAGGAGCGGTGCAATCGGTTATCTTTTCTATGTCCCGTATCACATTCATAGAAATACCGATCATCCCGGGTCAGGTAGAAGGCCACGTCAATAGGTCATAGAACCATTCGAATAATTCATATGCCTTGCGCCAGACGGTCAGCCAACTGAGCCGGCAGTCCTCTGGCCTGTATCTTTCGCTTAGTGCTTTCGATGTCGTAGGCAACACGGCGAAATTCGAAACCGACCTGACTATCATATATCAAGTAGGACGCACGCCGGTCACCGTCGCGTGGCTGCCCGACACTGCCCGGATTGATGATGGCACGATGCCCCGAAGGCATTATCCACAGTCCAGGCGCGGGTGTCACACGCCTGCATGAGGTTGATGGGGGATAAAAGCTGTCCTGCCCACCGCTGTCTTCCTCCAATGCATGCCGTGAAGGGCCTCCCGGGGTCGCCATTGCCAGGGCGACGCTCGGCTCCATTGCCCGCCGAATGGGCGCAGTAATTGCGGACGACGCCAGCAAAGGCTGCAAGAAAATGGTAGGTAGGTGGGAATGTCCCACGACGCAAAAGATGGTTTCAAACGCGGCGAAGTTTGCGGCAGCCACCGCGGTGGTCGTGAGGTATTCCCAGATCGGGTTTAGCGGGCTACCATGCGCAAGGGTGAAGTCACTGACACGGGTCGTCTCAGGCAAGAGATGTAGATACCTCCGCTCATCAGGCTTGAGCTGGTTGCTGGTCCAGCGGGCGGAGGCAGCGGCACCCTGGCTAAAGTCGGCCAGATCAAGTTTTCCTATGGCGGCCCAATCATGGTTACCGGGAATGCAAATGTCGCACGACGAGCGAATACGACGCACACATTCGCCTGGTTCCGGTCCATATCCTACAATATCACCCAGGCACCATATCTGGTCCATTGGGGCGCCAAAATCTCGATTCACCCGCTCGATATCGCGGAAGACCGCGGTGAGTGCCTCGTCATTGCCGTGAATGTCCGATAGGATCGCGTAGCGCATCGATAAGAATACTCCACCCGATAGCTAAGTCGTGTGTGACACACTACGCCTTTGGACCGCCAATTTTTCCGCTGATTTCTGGCCACTTCTCAAGAGAGACAACTCACACCTGCGCTAGCTCGGTTTTGTTCCGATAAGAGTGACCCATGCTCTCTGCCCCCTCATTCTCTTTACAGAGCGCAGCGATAGGCGTGGTCCACTCCACTACCGCCGCAGCCCAGGTCAAGCCAGCGCCGAAGGCCACCATGCCGAGGCGAGCACCAGGATAAATACGTCCCTGGTCGATCGCCTCGCAAAGAGCAATAGGAATCGCGGCAGCAGAGGTGTTGCCGTAATTCTGTATGTTAACGAATACCTTCTCCGGCGGCAGATTGAGCCGCTTCGAAGCTGCTTCGATGATTCGCAAGTTGGCTTGATGCGGAATGAAAAGATCCATATCATCGGTGGTCAAACCAGCACTGGCTAGAGCCTCTTCCATCGCCGTCCCCATGATACGGGTCGCAAATTTAAAGACCTCGCTACCCTGCATCTGCACGAAGTTGCGCCGTTCACGAATAGTTTCTTCGGTTGCCGGCTCAGCAGAGCCGCCGGCAGGAATCCAGAGTAGCTCTGGACGTGCTCCGTCGCTGCCGATAGTGAAGCCGAGCAGGCCACCTGGCTGGCTGCTGGCGCTAAGCACGACCGCGCCGGCACCATCACCAAAGAGCACACAGGTGGAGCGGTCGGTATAGTCGACCACTTTCGAGAGCACCTCGACCCCAATCACCAGGACGTGTTTGGCACTGCCGTTGGCCACAAACTGATGCGCCACTGATAGGGCATAGAGGAACCCGCTGCAGGCAGCCTGTAGATCGAAGGCACCGCATTGGGCGCCTAAAGCATGCTGAACCAGATTGGCGGTTGCGGGAAACGGATAATCCGCGCAGACAGTGGCAACCATTATCAATCCCAGGTCCTTACCTTCGATTCCCGCACGTTCCAGGGCCTGACGCCCTGCGGCGATGGCGAGTGTCGAAGCGGATTCGCTAGATGAAGCAATATGCCGCTGTTTGATACCAGTACGTGCTGTTATCCACTCATCACTGGTATCAACGATGCGCTCTATATCCGCATTTGTCAGGATTTTTTCTGGGACGTACATCCCCCAGCCAGTGATCGCACTATACTGATTCATTGCACAGCCGCTGCCTTTCAATACGAGTCACCACCACTGTTCCCTATCATTCTTCAAAAAAATGCCCGTCTTACACCCGGCAAACCTACTAGACCAGATAGTCCTGTCTTTCAGCAATTAATATCAGTGAAAATGAATAAACCTGGACTCTCTCGGAGAAGCTTTCGCCTTACCGGGCACGAACAGTGAGCGCACGATGGAGTGGATTGAAGCCATTGTAGCACAGCCGAAAAGACTTGCGGCACTCCACGTGCCTCAGTGGCTCAGCGCCTGCTACCAGCCAGCTATTCCTCGCCCTCCTAGGCTCACGGGCTATCATCCTCTACGCTCTTTTGAGCATGGCGGCAGCATCCACAAAAGCCAGGAAGAGCCTATGGTTATCAGGGTCGCTTGCCTCCAGTTCTTCGGGGTGATACTGTACGGCAAGCACGAAGGGCACATCCCGCATCTCCATAGCCTCGATGACACCATCTTCGGCAGCAGCAATAACGCTGAATCCCTGACCTACTCGCTTGACAGACTGATGGTGGAAACTGTTGACGGCGGCACGATCATCCCCCAGAATACGCGCAAGTAAGGACTCCGGCTCTATGCTAATGTCATGGGCAATATGGGTGCGCGCCTTTCCTTCCGGTTTGTGATCGATGATACTATGCAGCTCCACCGGTATATCCTGGTAGAGATTACCGCCACAGGCAACGTTGAGTACCTGCATACCACGACAGATGCCGAAAATGGGCAGGCCTTGATCCAGCGCCCAGCGCGCCAGTTCCAGCTCCAGTTGGTCGCGTTCGGGCTCAGACGTCTTGCACTGAAGGGTAGGAGCTTCTCCGTAGAGAGACGGATCGAGGTCGCTACCACCAGTGAGTAACAGGCCATCGAGCTGGCATCGAATGGCGGCAAGGCTCTGCATATCAGCCAAAGGTGGGATGAGTACTGGCGCTCCACCGGCGTGCACCACAGCCTGCACGTACGCCTGGTTGCTCGCATAGATTGGGCGCCCGGTGTCGGTGCGGACCATAGCGAAACAAGGGATACCAATGATCGGTTGCGGCATCTTTTGTACTCCATACCCGCTGGCATATCTTGCAGGAACCTATTTTTGGAAGGATCAACCTCTACATACAGCTGATTATATAGCAATATCAGCCTCTTATCTGCAGGTGGCCGAAGAGGCAATTGGAAGGTCAACTTACGATGCCCTGGTGCCGCCGTTGAAATGGGCCAGCAAGCTGGCCTGACTGGCAGCGCCCATGCCCCACGTGCTATGCTTCCTATGGGCATAGCTCCAAGGAATTTCTATTGAATTCACCATTTCTATCCTGTACTTTGGCAGTCCCCCGAGGGAGGCATACGTGCGAGCCGACATTGTACCTGGTGCCAAGTTTCCCGACTATGAGCTTACCGACCATACCCGAACACGTCGCCACCTAAGCGAATTGCAGGGCAATGATCCTATGATCCTGGTGCTCTCACGGGGGCACTACTGCCCGAAGGATCACCAGCAGCACCTGGCGCTGGCCAGAATGTACCCTGAGATCGCCGTTGCCTACACCAAAATCGTCACCATCTCCACCGACAATATTCTGGAGAGCAACGAGTTTCGCGATGCCGTGGGCGCGCAGTGGCCGTTCCTCTCAGACTCAGGCCGCAAGGTGCAGCAGGATCTCGACATCCAGGAGTATACCGATCCGCACCATAATCCTATCATTCCGCACACCCTGGTGCTGGAGCCCGGCCTGATCATTTATTCCATCTACAACGGCTACTGGTTCTGGG
>JBKQTH010000454.1:0-3730 GCA_052143275.1 Ktedonobacterales bacterium
AGATGCCGATGTGCTGCTTGCGGGCGTCGAATCCGAGAAACGGCTTCCCCTGGTACGTCAGCGTCGGCATGCCATACATGATCGCTTCCTGCGCGCCTGGCACGATCTCATGGGCCAGCGCACGAATCCGCTCGAGCGCCGCTCGTCTGGAAGCCTCGATGGTTTGCAGGTAGTCGTCGATGCTGCGCATGGCGTTCTTGGCGGCAGCATCAGCCTCGCGTCGTCGCTCCGCGGCCCGGTCTTGGTCGGCCATGCTATCCGTCTCCTCTGTTTGTTGCTCGCTGCGACTGTACCGCGCAGGTGCGTCGCTGTCAACAGCGGTGGCTGGTTGCGAGCGGAACTTGGCGCCCGTTGCACTCGGCGAGAAGCATGCTTCCAATCTTCAACCGCCAGACCGGGCGCTCCGTATCTTCCCATCTGCTGCTGTAGAACTAGGGGGTGAGTATCTGACAAGCCTTTCTGGTTGCGTGAGCACGGGCGGCGAATGGTCCTCCCGCATGCGCGCGTCCAGCGGTCACATTTCTGCGCGATGGTTCGTCAGAATAGTGACGCGCGAAAACACCACGCGTGTAGGGCGTCACAAATAGGTTGCGTTAAAAGTTCTACATTTAACAGGAGAAAATCGCCGTGAAGATCAAAGTGATGGGCATCTACGTGGACGATCAGGAGAAAGCGCTGCGCTTCTACACGGACGTCCTGGGGTTCGTGAAGAAGACGGATGTCACGCAGGGGCCGTATCGGTGGCTCACCGTAGCCTCAGCCGAGGAGCCGGACGGCACTGAGCTGCATATCGCCCTCAATGACAATCCGGCCGCTCGGGCCTACCAGCAGGCGATGTTCGAGCAGGGCCAGCCAGCCGCCATGTTCTACGTGGATGACGCGCAGGGCGAGTACGACCGCCTTAAACCGCGGGGCGCGGAGTTCACCATGCCGCCGACCAAAGTGACCGGCTCGACCATCGCCATGCTGAACGACACCTGCGGCAACCTGATCCAAATCACTGCGCTGGACCGCCGGCAGAGCTGAGCAGCTGAGCGCTGCCCAGGCGGCGGGCCGGCAATCAGTCCAATGCGGGCCACGGCCGCCACGACAGCTGCGGACTCGGTCCGCTCTGGCGCGACATGGATGACGGTCAAGCCCTCCGCCTCGGCCGCCCTGGCCATTGCCCGTTCGGACTGGTTGGAAGAAGCTCTCAACGACGAAGTGGCGGCAGAGTGGCCTGGCGGCGCCTATCGCCGTCTGTTCGTGGACTCCAACGACGAGGATGGCACCACCGTGTCCGAGTATGTCTACGACGAGGCGAAGTCCGAGTACGTAATATACTGCCTACTACGCCGTACCTCACACGACCAGCTCCGGAAACTTCTGCGCGAGCTGGATGTGGTGGTACGGGTCAGTCGCCCGCGCTCACCCGCTGAACGCGCAAAGCATGGCAAGACGCCGGCCGCCAAGCGGATCACGGTAGAGGTGGGGAACCTGGTGATTCAGGGTCGTTCGGTAGCAGCGGAGGTAAATGGATGTCTCAACGTCAAGAATATATCGAGATTCGTGGCGCCCGCGAGAACAACCTCAAGGATGTCTCGCTGAGGCTGCCCAAGCGCAAAATTATCATTTTTACCGGTGTATCTGGTTCGGGGAAGTCCTCAATTGTATTGGACACCATTGCCAACGAAGCACAACGACTGTTGTTCGAGAATTTTAGTATGTTCATTCGCAATTTGCTGCCGCGCTATCCACAACCAGACGCCGATGTGATTGAGAACCTGAGCATGGCGGTGATTGTTGACCAGAAACGCCTGGGTGGGGGATCGCAATCGACCGTGGGAACAGCCACCGACATCGCGCCGGTGTTGCGTCTGCTCTTTTCGCGGCTCGGAAAGCCGTATGTAGGTTTTGCCAACGCCTTTTCCTTCAACGATCCACAGGGCATGTGCCTGGAATGCAATGGCCTGGGCCGTAAGATCGGCATTACCCAGGAAGCGCTGATTGATACAACAAAATCGCTGAACGAGGGAGCTGTCATCGCCCCAGGACTGGCCAGCATTGAAAGCGGTCTTTATGCGCAGTCTGGCTACTTCGACAACGACAAGAAGATTGTCGATTACACACCCGAGGAACTGGACCTGCTTCTCTACAGCGAACCGCGCAACCCTAAGGGTCTCCCGTACAACACCTATGAAGGTCTGGTGTACAAGTTCAATCGCAAGTTCGTTGCGCGGGACATCCAGACGCTCTCGTCTCGCATACGCCAAAAGGTCGAGCCTTTTTTGAAGCTCGGCCCCTGTCCGCTCTGCAAGGGTGCCCGGCTCAACCAGGCCGCCTTAAGCTGTAAGGTCAAGGGGTACAATATTGCCGACATGGCAGCGATGGAGGTTGATGAGCTTTTAGAGGTAGTCAAGGGCATCACAGAACCGGCAGCGGCGCCAATCGTTCGCACGTTGACCGAACGGCTGCAACATCTGGTGGAGATTGGCCTGGAGTATCTCAGCCTGGATCGACTCACCGATACACTGTCTGGAGGTGAATCGCAGCGGGTCAAAATGGTCAAGCATCTTAACGGCAGCCTGGTAGATGTCATGTACATCTTTGACGAGCCAAGTATCGGACTTCACCCGCGCGATGTCCATCGTCTGAACGAACTCCTGGAAAAATTGCGCGACAAAGGGAACACGGTCATTGTAGTAGAGCACGATCCTGATGTGATTAAGAGGGCCGACTACATCGTCGATATGGGACCATATGCCGGGAGCGAAGGAGGCAAGATTGTCTATGAAGGCGATTTCACCGGTCTGCTCCAAGCTGATACGCTGACTGGCAACCATTTGCTGCGTAAGAGGCCGCTTAAGGAGAGCTTTCGCCCGGCGACCGGGGCTCTGCCAATCGTCCACGCTACGGTCAACAACTTGAAGGATGTCAGCGTGAATATTCCCACTGGCGTGCTGACGGTCATCACTGGCGTGGCTGGTTCAGGCAAAAGCTCGTTAATCAATGAAGCCTGTCTCAGTCAGCACCCGGGAGCAGTGGTGATTGATCAATCATCCCTGAGCACTTCCAGTCGCTCCAATCCCGCGACCTATACCGGCATCATGGATGACGTGCGCAGGGCCTTCGCGGCAGCCAACAATGCCGATGCTGGTCTGTTTAGTTTTAACTCCAAGGGTGCCTGCCCCAACTGTCAGGGGCTCGGAGTAACCTACACTGACCTCGGCTTCCTTGAGGGAATCAAGCTTCCTTGCGAAGTGTGCGGCGGGAAACGCTTTAAGGACGAGGTATTGGCCTACACATTGAACGGGAAATCCATTGCTGATGTTTTGAACATGACCGTTCACCAGGCACTGGCGTTTTTGAAGATTAAAGAAGTGCAGTCAAAGCTCCAGGCTTTGAGCGACGTGGGTCTGGACTACCTAACCCTCGGCCAGCCCTTGAGCACCCTCTCTGGCGGAGAATGCCAGCGGATTAAACTGGCCAGCGAACTTCACAAGCAGGGCAGTATCTATGTCATGGATGAGCCGACAACTGGCCTGCACCTGTCGGATATTGGTCGCCTGCTCACCATCATGAACCGGCTGGTAGATGGCGGGAACACAGTGATTGTGATTGAGCACCATCGAGATGTGATTCGCAACGCAGACTGGATCATTGATATGGGTCCAGAAGGCGGCAATAAGGGCGGCATGGTCATTTTCGAGGGTACACCGCGAGAACTAGTCGGCGCAAAGCATTCGCTGAC
>JBKQTH010000455.1:0-11268 GCA_052143275.1 Ktedonobacterales bacterium
TCGGAGGAGTGCAAGCCCGCTTGGATGTGTCGGCGCTCGTCGTCGTCGAGCGGGCGGATAAACAGAGGTGCTTTCATGCACTCCACGATACCACATCGTCAACAGCCTTTCGTGAATGAGCACTAGGTGGCACCCTAGGTTGCGACCCCTTGTGATACCGGCTGGTCGCTTGGAGCCGCGGCTGGTCGAGACTCGTGCGGAAGGAGAATTGCGGCGAGAAGACCGATCGCGGCAAAGACTATCATCACAATGAGGGCGAGAGCGTAGTTGGCACTCGCCGATTTAGCGGTGAGGTCGATGACCAGAACCGAACCGACGATCGAGACACCCAGCGAGGAGCCCAGATTGGAGATGCTGCGCGACAGGCCGGATATCTCCCCCTGATCGCTCTCGGGGAAGGCCGATTGTACCACGTTGACCGACATCGTGAGCATGATACCGATTCCCGCGCCGGTCAACAGCAGGCCCGGTACGATGTTCAGGGTACCTGATGTCGCCCTGGCCAGCAACAATATCAGCAGTAAGCCGGCGATAGTCCCGATGAAGCCGGCAATGATGAGCAGCTTCTGGGGCCACCTCTTGGAGAGCCGACCGGCAAGGACCGAGGTAATCAGGATCCCGATGGTTGCGGGCACCAGGGCGAGACCAGTTTCGATGGCGCTGTAGTGGCGGATCTCTTGCAGGAAGACGGAGATGACGAAGAAGCTGCCCTGCAGAATGAGCCATTGGATGAGCTGGGTGGTCAGCCCAAGGTTGGAGGTCCGATTGCGGAACATTCTAGTGGGTAAGAGCGGCTCTTTGCCCGATCGCTCATCGGAGCGCAGATGCACGAAGAAAGCGACCAGGAAGATGGCTCCGATAGCGACGTAGAGCCAGACCGGCGAGATCCCGCCTTTGGGGATCACGACCGTATTGCCGATGTAGTAGTCCTGTTTGGCGGTGGTCCAGCTGTACACGCTGGCTTGCAGTACCCCGAGCACTATCCAGAAAAGTCCAACCGCCGAGAGCACCGCTCCCAGAAGGTCAAAGCGGGGGACGGCACCATGTAGACCCGGGTCTGATATCACCCGCATGCCTACAACGATGATGAACGCCACCACCAGGACCTGGAGAATGAACGAAGCACGCCAGCTGATGCTGGTGGTGATGATGCCGCCAATGAGTGGCCCAGCCGAAGCTCCGATGCCGCCGGCCGCGCTGATAATGCCAAACGATCGGGCACGTGTCGGGATATCGGTAAAGAAGACGGTGACCATAATGTACACAGGCGGTATCATGAGCGCGGAGCCGACGCCTTCCAGCAATGAATAGCCGAATATCAAGACTCCCAAGACCGGCGCCAGTGCCGCGATAAGAGCGCCCAGTCCATAGACGCTCAGGCCCAACAGGAAGCAGAATTTACGGCCCCAGATATCGGTTAGCTTGCTTCCAGGGATCATGAGAGCGGCCATGGTGAGAGTGAAGAGGCTGATCGCCGTCTGTACGCCAATGACGGTGGTGCTCAGATCATGGGCGATACTGCTGATGGCCACGTTCATGTTGCTGCCGGCATAGCTGGCGATGAACTGGGTCAGCGCCAGTGGCAATAGAACCGACGAGAAGGAGGATCCCGAAGTCGAGACGCTGCCTCCGCGTGCATCCATAGAAGCAGCCATACTGTCGACTCCCATTAAGGCTAAGGCATTATGTCCGGTCCGCCGGCGGCGGCAAAACCGAGATCGATCATGAACTCTACCTCGCGAGCGTAGCATAGAGGCTGGCCCAGTCTCATCCTCCACTGGGTCAGTACGCGAGGTTAGTATCCTTCCTCACCTCTGGTTGAAACGCAGGCATGGCGCGCTACCATGTATACCAGCGTATAGTAGTCAATCAGGAGTGCCTAGCCGGAATCGATGACAGGCAGGCACGGTTGCTTTGGAATGGAAATTGTATGCGTATCGCCATCGACTACACGTCGGCAATCACCGAACTGGCCGGCATCGGCAGATACACCCGTGGGCTGGCGCGGGCGCTGTCACAGTACGGCTCGGAGGAGGATAGCCTCATCCTCTTCACCAGCCAGGCTCTCCCCAGCGGATACCAGCTTCCCGAGATGCCGCATGCTCGACTGCTGATCCGCCCGGTCGGACATCGAAATCTAACTCGGCTGTGGCACCAGATGCATGTCCCACTGCCGGCAGAGCCTTTGATGGGGTGGCCCAATCTTATACACGGCCCTGACTTCGTTCTGCCGCCGGCCTTCCTTGCCAGGCGCATCGTTACCATTCACGACCTTGCCTACCTCATCTATCCCGGCTACGCACAGCCGGGCATCGTCGACTATCTTTCGGAAGAGGTGCCAAGGGCGCTGCGGGCCGCCGATCATGTCATCGCCGTCTCCAAACGCACCGCCGTTGACCTGATCGAGCGCCTCCGGGTTTCGCCTGAGCGAATCAGCGTCATTTACCCTGGCGTCGACCCTATCTTTACGCCGGAACCTAACCAGGCAGCCGTACAAAAAGTCTGCCGAAAGTATGACCTGGCAGAGCCGTTTGTACTGGCGGTGAGCACGATCGAGCCTCGCAAGAATTATGAGCGGCTGATTGAGGCGTTTGCGGCGGCAACTAGAGAGCCGGATGGACCACGCTTCATGGTCTTCGCGGGACGCCGGGGCTGGCTTTATGAGGGCGTCTCCACCGCCATACACCAATACCCCGATGTCGCCGACCGGATTCGCGTACTGGGCTATGTGCCGGATGAGGAATTGGCGGGGCTTTATCACGCCGCAGCGGTACTCGCCATGCCATCCTTCTACGAGGGATTCGGCATACCGGTTATCGAAGCTATGGCCTGCGGAACACCGGTCATCTGCGGCACTGGGGGTGCCCTGCCAGAAATTGCTGGAAATGCTGCCCTTCTGCTCGACCCGTACGATGTCGCGGGGCTCCGGGACGCGCTGGTGTCAATCTGCTCCAACGGCAATCTGCGCTCCCGGTTGATCGCGGAAGGATTCGCGCGTGCGGGCCAGTTCACCTGGGAGGCAGCCGCCCAGGCTCACTTTCACCTGTACCATCAGACGATGAGAGTGAGCTAAGAGCAGCCTCACCGGTTCGGCAGCAGTAGAAGCAGCGCACGTGCATAGGCTTCGGCTACGCTCATGCCGTCACAGTATCCCGCCTCCAACAGAACTCGGTAACGGCATTTCCAGCGACGCGCTGCCGCAGGAGATAGTCGAAACAAGTTATACGTTAGGGCATAGCGCTCCAGCTCGCGGCGCAACTCTACCTCATCATTCGATACAATGCCGTGTTTGGCCAGCGCACTTTGTATCTCCAGGGGCAACTCGGAGGGCTCATCACGGTTGGCTTGTGACATATATCATCGTCCTGTCTCCGGCTTCAGGCCGGTTATGGTATAGAGTAAGGGACGGAGCCATGACGCTGTTCCCGGAGCGCACTTCCACAGAAAGCGACGATATCATGAAGGGCCCCCAGTCTGTCAGTGGCAGGCACATTCTTGGTCTTGAGATCGCGGAGAGCGGCACCCATCTTAACGCTTACCTTGAGACCTCACTCGGTCCACGCTGGCGACACCAGCAGCTCGGCGCACCCCCCACCCCCCAGGAAGCGCTGCCTCTGCTCCGTGATCTTATCCTGCGCACGATCTATGACCTTTCGCCCAGCGAGCGGAGACCGGACGCTTTATTGCCGCCACTTCGCCTGGGCATTGCCTTCTGGGGACAGCTCGACCGTGACCAGAAGACGGTCATCATGCTGCGCCAGAATCCCAGCTGGAACGGCTTCCCACTTGCCGAAGCGCTCTCTGCCGGCCTTACTGGCGCCACCGATCTCATCCTTGAAACCGCGATCAATGCTGCCGCTTGGTGTGAGGCCGTCAACTTCACCATTGTAAGCGACACCGGCAACCAGGTCCAGGAAAGCGCCGGTTCCAACGCCACGTTAGGTACGTTGCTCTATGTGCACCTGGGGCGCGAAGTATCCGCCTCCATTTTTCAGGATGGGCAGCTGCTCGTCAGGCACGGCGACAGCGAGGAGCGATTTGGGCACACGATAGTCGCCGCCAATGGGCCGTTGTGCCAGTGCGGAGGCTTTGGACATCTGACGCCAATTGCTTCGGCACAATCGCTGGTCCGCAATATGATTGGGAGAGCTTCTGACGACGACAAGAGTCTCGCCGCTATGCTAAGGATCACCCACGGCAGGGCCGAAGCGCTTACCGCCGCGCAGGTGGTGGAGCTAGCTACCTCCGGTAATCCCATCGCCGCCGACATCCTGGCGACTGCGATGGACGCACTGGCGCTGGCAATCTCCAACACCGTGTTACTGCTTACCCCTCAAGTGATCGTCATTGGGGGTCCGATCGCCACATCCGGCGAAGCGTTTCTCGCGCCTCTACGGGCAAGACTGTCCCTTCTCCTCGGCAGCAACGCGCCCGTACCCATGATAAGGATGGGCGCGTTCGAGCCTTTCACGTCTCTAAGGGGAGCACATGCGCTGGCATGTTCCAACGATCCCTGGCGATAAAGCTATCTACCTACCTGGATAGCCTTTCCTGGCATACCCAGGAAGCCACGTGGCATAATGCGTAATGCGAAACTTTGGATGGATACGTAGCATCCCGCATGAATGCAAGTGGAGAGCGGTTTGACACCGGAACAAAGCCATTCTGGCTTACTTCTAGCCGAGCGATACCAGCTAGGCGATGTGATGGCACAGGGCGCGATAAGCACGATTTATCGTGGACAGGATAACATCCTGCAACGACCAATAGTCGTCAAGGCGGTTCCACCCGAATATATTGCTGCCTATCGGCATGCGTTGCTGGTTACATCGGAGCTCACCCACCCAGCTGTCGTAGCCACCTACGACGCACTGCTCCACGAGGAGTGGTTCTTTTTGGTCCAAGAATCGGTTAGCGCAAGACCTCTCGACCTTTACTTGGGTAGCGGTATCCCCTCGGAACGGTCGTTGGATCTTGCTCTGCAACTTGCCCGAGCACTTGCTTACGCCCACAGCCATAGCGTGACACACGGCGATTTAACACCGGTAGCCGTACTGGTAGACAGGCGCGCTCAGGTACATGTCAACAATTTTGCTTTGCCAACCGACGTCCGGTACTTCACGGATGTGGCCAATACATTACCGGGTGCCGGCGAAGACACCCAGGAAAGCGATGACTCCAGTCTAAACAATGCTCCTTCGCCTTCTCCATCAGGTGATGTGAGAGCCGTTGGTCTGTTGCTCTGGCAAATGCTGCGAGCGCCAGTAGCAGAGAAATCAGAGGAGGTAGAGCCTCCGCCGAGACGAGTGTTCCGCCAGGATGTGGCCGATCCAGTTCGCGAGCTGGTCTGGCGCTGTCTACGTCCGAAACATCCCCGAGCAATTACCGATGCTGAGTCTCTGACACTGGCGCTTGAGGCCGAAGTGCATACGCTATCTATAGCACGCGCTCCGTTGTCCGAGCTGACGCCACCGGCGCTGCGTGTCGCGCGCGCAGCCGTGGCGGAGAGGGCCTCGTGGTCCACTGAGGACACGCAGGGGGCACTGCAGCCCTGGCCGAACCGGGTAACCGTAGGTAGCCGCAGCGCCTGGCAATCCAATCAGACTCCTGGTACCTCTACTACAGAGTGGCAAGAACCGCGGAGTAAGGTAGCCACCGAAGAGCCAATTGGCCACCCCAAACTGCGTCTACCTTCCCGGTCGGATGTTTCCCCGACTGCGTACCAACAGCCGGATGCTATGGAGTGGCTGGAGCAGGATGTCACCCAGCCGCAAGGGCGTTCCGTCGATAACGCATCACACCGCAGAGTGACCAAGACGAGCGCTACCAGTCTCGGATCCGGGACGGTGCTGCTTCTAGGCGCGTCACTCTTTCTGGTAGCGTTCCTGGCCGGCTTCTTTCTTGTGGCTATGATAGCTGGTCGTTAGAGTATTTGCCTGTTTTCGAGGCGAGTGTCTCACCCTGGAAAGGTTCTCCGACTATGGATCATCTTTGGGCGCCCTGGCGTCTGGCTTACATCGAGTCCGGCAAAGAGAAGGACGAGGGATGTATCTTCTGCGCCAAACCGGCGGAGCACCGTGATGAAGAAAATCTACTCCTCTACCGGAGCGAACGCTGCTTCGTGCTAATGAACCTCTATCCATATAACAACGGACATCTCATGGTCGCGCCTTACACACACGTTCCGACTATTGAACAGTTGGATCCTCCGACGCTGACCGATATCATGGTGACTACCCAACTCTGCCTGGCTGCCTTGCAGAAGGCACTTGGACCTCATGGCTACAATATGGGTATCAACCAGGGGGCGGTTGCGGGAGCTGGCATTACCGACCATGTGCATTTTCACATCGTGCCACGCTGGAATGGTGACACTAATTTTATGCCGGTTCTGGCCAACACGAAAGTCATGCCCGATTACCTCAAGCACACCTATCAGCAGATTCGCCCTTATCTAGTCCATGCGGAGAATCACGAGCCGGAAGACACTGCAATCAGGCTGGACGGCGCGTAGAGAGTGACGGGTATATCCGCAAGAGAAGACCCGAGGTGCTACAATGACTCAGGAGAGACCAGGCAGTTGGGCTCAGTTGCGCGCCGTAGTGCATGGAGCTGTACAGGGGGTCGGCTTCCGCTTCTTTGCACGCCGGGAAGCGCTGGTACTCGGTCTCTCCGGCTACACGCGCAACCAGGCAGATGGTACGGTGGAGGTGATCGCTGAAGGTGGACGCCGTGCGCTGGAGATCTACCTGAAGCGGCTGCAGCGGGGTCCCTCGGAAGCTGAAGTAGACTGGGTCGAGCAGAACTGGGATCAAGCCAGCGGCGGCTTTACCGACTTTCAGATTCGGCATTGATCTTTGCCGGAAAGCGGTGCCTGCCGTACCCGGTTCTGTTTACGTTGAGAACATGGACCAGAGGAGGAAATGCGCGGATGAGCATCGATGGCGAAACTGTAGATCATGTGGCACTGCTGGCACGTCTCGCCTTGACAACAGCTGAGCGTGAGCACCTGCGCGAACAGCTATCGGCCATTCTCGAGCATATCAATGTCATGAACGAAGCTGATACCAGCCAGGTACCCGCCACCGCTCATATCCTTCCGCTGGAAAATGTGCTACGCCGCGACCAGGTGGTACCCTGGCATGAAGTCAGGGAACTCATCGACAATGCGCCATATCATGAAGCATCCTATATCCGTGTGCGTGCGGTACGCGAGTAGACGCAGGAGTGGTTTCGTGCCCGAACTTTGGCAGCTCAGCATCAGCGAGGCAGGTGAGTTACTACGCCGCCGTGAGATTTCGGCGGTCGAGCTGACTCGCGCCCATCAAGAGCGTACCTCGGAGGTGGAGGGCAATGTACGTGCCTTTGTGACGTCCATGGACGACCAGGCGTTACAGGCCGCCGAACGTGTTGATGAACTTCGGCGTGAGGGTAAGCACCTGGGACCACTGGCCGGTATTCCAATTGCCGTAAAGGATAACCTGTGCACACGGGGCACTACCACAACTTGCTCCTCCCGCATGCTCGAACACTTTGTGCCACCCTATGATGCAACCGTGATTACGCGACTACGGCAAGCGCAGGCAATCCTGATCGGCAAGACCAACATGGATGAGTTTGCCATGGGATCCTCGACGGAGAATTCGGCTTTTTTTCCCACTCGTAACCCATGGGACCTGGATAGGGTTCCTGGGGGAAGCAGCGGTGGCTCGGCCTCAGCAGTGGCCGCGGGCGAAGCCATGGCGGCGCTCGGCTCTGATACCGGAGGATCCGTCCGCCAACCTGGAGCGCTGACTAATACCGTTGCGCTTAAGCCTACCTACGGTCGCGTTTCGCGCTTTGGCTTGATCGCTTTTGCGTCGTCATTGGACCAAATTGGACCATTGGCTCGCTCGGCACGCGATGCGGCAATTCTGCTTCAGGCGATTGCCGGCCATGATCCATTCGACTCCACCTCCGTCGACATCGCAGTGCCTGACTATGAGGCTGAGCTTACCGGCGATCTCTCTGGTCTGCGGATTGGTGTTCCGGCAGAGTATTTTGTCGAAGGCGTCGAGGCGGGCGTTCGGCAGGTCTTGGATGACGCGATTGAGACCTTGAAAATGCAGGGGGCAGAGGTCGGCGAGTGCTCGCTTCCCCATACACGCTACGGCATTGCGGCTTATTACATCATCGCGCCTGCCGAATGTAGCGCCAATCTCGCACGCTACGACGGCGTCAAGTATGGATATGCGCTACGCGACGGAGCCGAAGACCTCATAGATTTTGTCTCCAAGACACGGGCGCAAGGCTTCGGCATGGAGGTTAAGCGTCGCATCATGCTTGGCACGTATGCACTCTCCTCTGGCTATTACGACGCCTATTACCTGCAGGCTGAAAAGATACGCACACTTATCAAGCGCGATTTCGACCAGGCTTTCGAGCATTTTGACATACTGGTCGGTCCAACTTCACCAACCGTCGCGTTTAAGATCGGGGCCAAGACATCCGATCCCTACGCCATGTATCTGAACGACGTATTCACTATTCCTGCCAATCTTGCGGGGATACCTGGTATCTCAATTCCGTGCGGCTTTAGTGAAGGGTTACCGGTTGGCTTGCAGTTACTCGCTCCCGCCTTTGAAGAAGCGCGGTTGTTACGCGTCGCTGACGGCTTTCAGCGGGTTACAAAGTATCATGCCCAGTGGCCACTAGCACTAACGGCTAAGCGTGGCGGACGCAGGCGACGTTCTGCCGGCTAAGCCGCGACAGTAGCAAGCCAGCCATAATTTTTGCCGCTATCATTTCCTAAAGCCAATTTGGAGGTTCGGCATGAGTAGCTTACCCCCACTGGTGGACCCGGTTGCGCTGGCCGATTACCTGGCAATCCAGCTTCCTAACAGTGACGCGCCACTCAAGATCGAGCGTATTCGAGGGGGGCACTCCAACGAAACCTTCTTCGTTACCCGCGGGCACGAGCAGTGGGTGCTGCGGCGCCCTCCGCGCGGCCCGCTACTACCTACCGCCCATGATGTCGCGCGCGAGTATCGAGTGCTGCAGGCGCTAAAAGAAACCAACGTTCCGGTGCCGCAGCCTGTGCTGCTCTGTCAGGATAGTTCGGTTATCGGCGCGCCATTCTATTTAATGCACAGGGTCGAAGGCTTGGTGATACGCGAGAAACTGCCTACCGCGTTTCAGCAGGACATCACTGTCCGCAATGGACTGGGCCTGGAGTTGATCGATCGTCTGGCCGACTTGCATGCGGTTAACTGGCAGCAGATTGGCCTCGAAGACTTCGGCAAGCCGACCGGCTACCTTGAAAGGCAGCTGCGGCGCTGGAGTGGCCAGCTTGAGGCCTCGCGTACGCGCCCGACGCCTGATCTGGATAGCGTGACCATCTGGCTGCAGGCACACGTACCTGAATCCGGTCCGGCAACCATAGTGCATGGCGACTACCGGCTCGATAACGCGATCTACGCCGCCGAACCACCGGCACACATTCTGGCGATACTTGACTGGGAGATGGCCACCATTGGGGACCCCCTTGCCGACCTGGGTTATTTGCTTTCTTTCTGGCACGAGCCACAAGACCCCGAGCCGGAACTGGAAGAGTCATCTTGGACTGTTACGTCAATGCCTGGATTCTGCACGCGCTCCCAACTGGTAGCCCGTTACGCTCAGCGCACTGGTCGCAGAATGGAGCATGTGCCATTCTATGTCGCTTTGGCGATCTGGAAACTGGCAATATTACTGGAAGGCAGTTATGCACGCCACCTAGCGGGCACGACTGATGACCCCTTCTTTGCCCAACTCGGTGAAGGTGTTCCGGCACTGGCTCATCGGGCCCTGGCCGTCTGCCGGGGCGAGCTGCGCTTTACGTAGTATCTATGTGGTAGAAAGCGGGGAGCGGCTGCTCCCCTATGAAATGACGGGATACTTACATATCATGAGTTTAGAGGAAACGGTCGCCGATTCAGATTTAGAGCCCTCCGCTACCGAAGAGGCAAGGGTTGATCCTTTTCTTAGCCTCAAGCGCGGGGCAACTGAAATCTATTTGATCCGGCACGGAGACGCCCTACCGGATGCAGCCGAGGTAGTCGGCGAAGGATATGATGAGCAAGGCTTGAGCGACCTTGGCCGCCGTCAAGCCCAGGCAC
This sequence comes from Ktedonobacterales bacterium, assembly GCA_052143275.1. Classification (GTDB taxonomy): domain Bacteria; phylum Chloroflexota; class Ktedonobacteria; order Ktedonobacterales; family JADMIN01; genus JAJPKE01. The sequence goes on from JBKQTH010000455.1 coordinate 10,137, forward strand.
TGGCCGAGTACCTGAGCAGAGTCGAGCTTGGAGCTATTTACAGCAGCCCACTAGGCCGTGCCCGAGAGACTGCCGAGGCTGTTGCCGCCGCCAGTGGATACCCAGTCCAGGTGGACGACGAACTCCGCGAAGTGGCGCTTGGATCCATTGGAGCAGCACCTAGCCCTGAAACTAGTCGAGAAGAGGTCGCTAAGCTGCTGCGCGATCGCTTGCGCGAAATTGCCCTAGTGGCGGTCACATCAGGGAAATGGTCCAGCATCCCTGGAAGCGAGCCGTCCGAAGAGCTACGCCAGCGAGTGACCAGAGCCATCGAAAGAATCGCTGGGCGGCACTCGGAGCAACGAGTTGCCGTGGTAAGCCATGGAGGCGCGATCAATGCCTATCTGGCTCAGGTACTTGGCATCGAGCGCGACTACTTCTTTCCTACGGCCAACACCTCGATCTCTGTAGTACGAGTAAAGGGACGGAGGCACATGCTCTTCGCCCTAAACGACATCAGCCATCTGCGTGAACGAGCATTGTTCACGTCTGATGCCATCTAGCCCGGCAGCCATCTAGCGGCCTTCAGCCACGCTACCGATCGCTGAAGTTAGTTACTGCTACGACGTTAAGCTGGTTAATCCCAGCACTGCCCAGTAGAGCGCCGCTGCCCCAGCATCAGTGGCGGCGGCGTCAACCACGAAACGCGCACTTACCAGCAAATCTTCTCGAGGCATATCTGCGAGACGCGTCGGCTGTTCCGTCTCAAAGAGATCGCTGTGATCTTCGTCGTCATCGTCTGAGATATACCATTCGCCGCGATGCTCGATAGTGGCTCCGGCAGTGGCTAATGGTGCGAGCAAGGCCGCCGTTGCATCAAGGGCGTCAGCTATCCCCAAACGCCCTGATCGGTAGCGTAGCGCAACATCCTCCACCCGCACAGCCTGCGGCTCTGGCCGCGCGTTACGTTGTAGCACCGGCAATGTCTTGGCGAGCCACTCACCGTCCGCAACCGTTAGATGCGGCAGGTAGATGCTGGTCCGCACACGACGCTCACTTCTTATCGAGCCAGGCCACATTGCGTGTCTACCTGTGTGGTGCGTCATGGTGATACCTATGGTTATCTAGCGGGCAGCAAGTCCAATTCCTGGTA
>JBKQTH010000456.1:0-9258 GCA_052143275.1 Ktedonobacterales bacterium
GGTCGACTGGTTCACTGTCGAGCGTATTGAAATCCACTGCTAGCCGTTTCATCGCATTCCTCGTCTACCGCACCCGATGCGGATTCGGTCGCTGCTTGAATGTGCGACTGAGCGCGTCGGCAACATCCTGTGGCAATGCCTGCAGCATCAGTCCAGTCGCATCGTACAACACGGCGAACGTGTGATGATAGCCCTTGCCTGGACTGGGAACCAAACGCATCGTATAACCAAGCCAAGTCAGAGATGCCGCCAGATCTTGCTCTTGCGCATAGCTTATCTGGGCATGGCTGAACTGGCCCGCTTGCGCGAGCTCCTCAATGCTCTTGTCTGCAGCATATTGCACAGAGAAACCATAGAGCCCTGTGACGCCAGAATGGCGTCGGTAGCCATTGATAAGCGTATCTGCGCGGGCTATCCCAGCACGTACGACCCAGCTCACACATGTTCTCTCTTCCTCGACGATACCAAACAGACCATGGTGAATCTAGCATATAGAGCCTACTGGCGCCCTAGTGCGGCATCCATGGCGTCTGCCGCCTGTTGCTGCATGTGTGGTGTCACATGGCTATATATGGTGAGCGTGATCGATACGTTCGAATGCCCCAACATTTCCGAAACGATCTTCGGGTTGATACCACGCCCAAGCAGGAGGGTTGCAGCCGTGTGCCGTAGATCGTGGAATCGCGTGCGCGGTAGGCCTGCCCGTCTAAGCAACGGCCAGAAGCTCCGGCGCAAGACGTTTCCAGCCTCTAACGGCTTACCAATCACGTTTGGGAAGACCAAATCAAGATCGTGCCAGACAGCCGCTACTGCAACACGCTCTTCACGTTGGCGCAGCCTATGGCGCCCTAGCGCATCTATGACAGCCTTTGAGAGAGCGATGCGCCGGCGGCTGCCCGCAGTTGGTGCACGTCACGCATCGGAGGAGTGCCAAAGAGGCTCTTGTACTCTCGATTGAAGTGGGAGGCGTCGCAGTACCCTACGCGAAGAGCCACCTGTGTTGCGTCGAGGTCTTCGGCCAGCATCATCCGGCGCGCCTCCAGGAGCCGCAACCGCTTCTGAAATTGCAGAGGGCTGAGCGCGGTAACCGCCTTGAAGCGCTGATGCAACCCCGAGACGCTCATGCCTAGCTCGCGCGCAAGGCTCTCAACGCGCAGGGGCTGGTCGAAGTCTTGCCGCAGCCGCTCGATCGCTCGGACGACCTGGGGTGTGTAGCCTCCACGTGTTGCAAAATGACGAAGCCGGCTCCCCTGCTCTCCCACCAAAAGCCGATAGACAATCTCTCGCTGTATCAGCGGCAGGAGGACCTTGGCTTCGTCCGGGGTATCCAGGAGCCGGACCAGCCGCACGATGGCATCCAGCAGACGCACGTCCAATGAGCTGACGGCCATGGCCCGCATGTCAACCGGTCCCGGAGGCAAAGAGAAACCGGCTTCTACTATGACCGCACCGATGACGGTCGGATCGAGATCGAGGCGGAGACTCAGGTAGGGACGCTCCCTGCTTGCTTCGAGAACCTGGCTGGTCCAGGGCAGCTCGACGGTTGCGAGCAGATAGTGTGCGGGGTCGTACCGATAACGGCTCTCGCCCAGCAGGACTTCTTTGCTCCCCTGAGCGACCACACACAGGCATGCATCGACCACGCTGTGCAGCGTCTGTAGAGGCATGGAGGCGCGGGTCAGGTGCACTCCCTGGAGCGGCTCAACGGTTCCATCATGGCGGACGGCCTCCGCAATTCGCTCCGCCAGCTCCTCGCATTGGGCATGAGCCTCCTGTATCTGGCGCTCTCTACCTTCCACTTGCTGATGGGGCAACACATCCTGGGTCATCACGTCCATAGAAACCTCTACACTCATGGCTCTCTCGTGCATCTGGAAAACTTGTAGAATCGTACAATCATTTTCGACAATCATTCAACCCTTCTGTGTCGAGAGCGCCTAAAATTAAGGTCAGTTAGTGGATATTCTTCGTAGCTCCCGCACTCCGAGGACTCTGCAAACTGGAGTATTCTTCAATGGAAGAGCCAGCGTTACGAGGGCACAAAACGTGACAGATCGACGACACGAGGATGTGACCGACTACTTCACGCATAGCACCACATCGACGAGTTTGCTAGAAGGAGACCTGCCAATGGCCGCGACACCGGCATGGACGAGCGACGAGCTCAGCAAGATTGGGGCAGCTGACGAACTGGAGATTGCACCGCGCCGCGCCGACTGCTCTTTGCGCAAACCGGTGACCATCTGGGTCGACCGCCTCGGCGATGACCTTTACGTCCGGTCGGTGAGGGGACGCACCAGCGCCTGGTTCCGCGGCGCCCAAGTCCGCCACGAAGCCCACATCCAGGCTGGAGGCGTCGAGAAACACGTGACTCTTATCGAGACGGACGATGCCAACGACGCGATCGACGCCGCGTATCGCAGCAAATATCGCCGCTATGCCAAAGGCATTGTCGACAGCATCGTGAGCGAGCAGGCGCGAGCGAGCAGGCGCGAGCCGCCACACTCAAGCTCCTGCCCCGCTCCTGAAAGGAAACACTATGCAGATAACACAGAATTCCCTCGCCACCGGCACTGGGCCGAGCGAGTGGTTTACCGGCACGGTCTCACTGACACGGTCGCAGCGCCGTCGGTGGGCTCGCGCCTGCAGGCGAGCAGCGTTCACTTCACCAAGGGTGCCCGCACAGCCTGGCATACCCACCCCCACGGGCAGACCATCTACGTCACCGAGGGCGTCAGCCGCTGTCGGCGGCGCGGCGGGCCGATCGAGGTCATCCGCCCGGGCGATCGCGTGTTTTTCGAGCCGGGCGAGGAACACATTCAGCAGTACTTGTCAGCCAACTGCTTCGGCGACTATCTCACGCGCTCCGGCATCGATGTCTCGACCCGTGAGCTACTGACATTCAGTATGCTTGTCGCGCTCGGCGGCTGCGACGCACAGGTCAAGGGTCATGTCGCCGCCAACCGCCACGTCGGAAACGACCGCGACCGGCTGATCGACGTCGTGACCCAACTGCTGCCGTTCATTGGCTACCCCCGCACGCTTAACGCGCTGCGGGCGATCGACGAGGTGACCGCCTCGTGAGCAGTTCGGAAGGCTATAACATTAGCGAGCAATAGGAGACTCTACCATGGCACAACGCACCTGGTTCATCACAGGCACGAGCAGCGGTTTCGGCCGCGAGCTCGCCGAGCAGATCCTGGCGCGCGGCGACCGCGCAGTCGGCACCGTTCGCGACACCGGCAAGGTTGCCGATCTGACCACGCTCTATCCCGACGCATTCTCCACTGAGGTGCTCGACATGCGCGATACCGCGGCGATTCGCCAAGGTATCGACCGCTGGTTCGCGCGGCTGGGACGGATCGACGTGATCATCAGTAACGCCGGCTACGGCTTGTTCGGCGCCGCCGAGGAACTCACCGACCAGCAGGTCGCGGATATCATCGCCACCAACCTGGTGGGACCGATCCAGCTCATCCGCGCCGCGCTGCCGCACCTACGCGACCAGGGCGGCGGACGCATCATCCAGATCTCGTCCTACGGCGGGCAAGTCGCCTTCCCGGGTAATTCGCTCTACCATGCCACCAAGTGGGGCATCGAAGGGTTCTGCGAGTCGGTGGCCCAGGAAGTCGCACATTTCAATGTCGGTATGACGATCGTCGAGCCCGGCGGCGCGCGCACTGAGTTCCGCTACGGCAGCGCCCAAGTAGCGACACTCCTTCCGGTCTATGATGACACCCCCGCCCACGGCTTCCTGCGGATGCTCGACCCGAAGAATGGTTTGGCGCCCGGCGACCCGGCCCGCATGGCCGCGCGCATTATCGAGAGCGCAGGCGTGGAGCCGGCGCCGCTACGCCTCGTGCTTGGCTCGCAGGCCCTGGAGAGCACGCTCGCGACGCTGCGCCAGCGGATCGCCGGGTTCGAGACGCAGAGGGAGCTGGCCGCCTCCACTGATTTCCCGCCCACGGTGTGACCCGCGGCCGCACGAGCGCCAAGAGACGAGCAGGCGATACCTAGACACGATAAACAAGAAGGAGGAAACAGGTGAAAGCGGCAATTTTTGAGGGTCCACGGGCGATTGTGCTCGGCGAACGGCCAGACCCGACCATCCAGGCGCCGACCGATGCGGTCGTCCGGGTGGCCATGGGATGTGTCTGCGGCTCGGACCTTTGGTACTACCGCGGGATTAATCCACATAAGGTCGGCAGTATTGGCCACGAATTCATTGGCGTCGTTGAGGCCGTCGGCACTGACGTCCGCAACCTGACACCTGGTGACTTCGTCGTCGCGCCATTCACCTATTGCGATGGCACCTGCGCCAACTGCCGCGCCGGCTACACATCGCAGTGTGTACACGGCGGCTCATTCGGGAATGGCGAGACGGACGGCGGCCAAGGCGAGTATGTCCGTGTGCCCCTGGCCGGCGCCACCCTCGTCAAAGTCCCTAGCGCCAGGTACGCCGAAGACACCCTGGCATCACTGCTCGCCCTGTCAGACGTCATGTGCACCGGCTACCACGCCGCCGTCAGCGCTGGCGTCACGAGAGGTGACACCGTGGCCATCATCGGTGACGGGGCGGTCGGCCTGTGTGCGGTCATTGCCGCCAAACGCAAGGGTGCAGAGCGGATCATCGCGCTCAGTCGCCATTCGGCGCGCCAGCAGCTGGCCACCGCCTTTGGCGCCACCGATATCGTCGACGCGCGCGGCGACGCTGCAGTCGAGGCGGTGCTGCAGGTCACGGCCGGTGTCGGGGTAAATGCCGCCCTGGAGTGCGTAGGCACCGATGAGTCGATCGCAACGGCCGCCGGAGTGGCACGCCCCGGTGCGATCATCGGCGCGGTCGGCTTTCCCACCTACGAACACTTTGACTACAAGGCGCTGTTCTGGAAGAACGTCGGCATTCGGGGCGGTGTAGCGCCGGCGCGTGCCTATATCCCCGAACTGCTCGAGCCGGTCTTGGGCGGGCAGATTAACCCAGGACGCGCCTTTGATTTCCGGACGACCCTCGACCATGTGGCAGAGGCATATGCCGCGATGGATGAGCGGCGCGCCATTAAGTCCCTGTTGTACGTCAGTAGGGTGTCATGAGACCGCGATCCTTAAGGGATCGCCGACGGTGGGTGCCCGCGTCCGAGAAGTGCCGGAGCGGACCGACATTATGGCGCTCTCCACCAGCGGCCCCGATGGCAGCTGAACCAGCCCCGTGCACTACCGCTCTAACAAGCAGCTCGAACCATTGTTCCTGTCGCTGCACGACATCAGGCATGTCGCGAATATCCTAGTACTCGCGAGTATCGGTCGCTATCTACAGCTTCCTGGGGCCATCAGGCCGGAACCTTGGCTTGCAGATCAAGGACGTGGCGTACCACCTGGCCGACAGTGCTGACGGAGGACGCGCCGCGCCCGAGACTGCGACGCCAACCTAAGCGAACGCCTCTGGACGAAGACAGATTTTGAAGCGCAAGAGCGTCGGATTTTCCAGCGTTCGCGGACTAGGGCGGACGGAGATAACTGCCGGCCGGACAACTCAAAATCTTCCGCCCTGTGCCCGCTTGCTACGCTAACCCAGACAGCTCTTCGTGGACATTAGCGGACGCACCTTGTCATCACTGTTGGCACAATACTGCGGTACGAGTATTTCTCCTGCTCTATTGGTAGCTGATAGATGGAGTTCCTGCACCTCGAGCAGTGCGGTCATGGCACCGGAAAGGAACTGATGGGCGTTTGCCTAGCAGATGGCGCTGACAACCTGTGGCATCTATCTGTACAATCAGGAGGGTGGTACGACTAGTCATATGATGGCTTGGGAGTAACCTGGAGGTCAGCAGTTGGATCGATCTCATGCCGAGCACCTGGTTCGCACGTATGTAGACGGCTGGAAGGAATATAACAGCGCCAAAGTCTTGAGTTCGCTTGATCCTGCCTGTATCCTCATCGAGTCTGACGGAGAAATATTTCGTGGAGCAGACACGATCGCCAGCGAACTAGACAAGCGCATTGCAGGCACATATGGCCCCTGGCACATCAGCGTCTGGGACATCACGACGCTGGCCGTTGAGGATGAGCTCTGCTTTCTTGAATGGCAGCAACCCCGCCAGACCTCGCATGTCTGTCCGCGCTGTGGCAGTCCGGCTAACACGTACTCGTCTCCTGAGCATCGCGACACAATCAATGACTGGGGAGCCTGGCTCTGCTGCTCCAATCCCCACTGCCTCTGGAATGGGTCCAGAGATTATGCGGCTTCCTTAAATATCGCCCGCCTGGGCGCAGCTTTGATTCGTCTTGCACAGAGAACCTCACGGGTAAAGCATCCTGCGATTACTGACCTGTTGGTTCAACCCGTTTCCTACATGGGAACGCAGGCGGCGCTACGGTTACCGCCGCTGTCCCTTCGGGGGCACCTGATCGCATCGGGACGAATCTACTGCAATGGGTGGAGATTATCCGTCAAGCTGCGTTCGTCGTATTCCACTCCTATCATGCTTCGCCTGTGTGGCTAAGACGAACGAAAGTTTGGGGTAACTGCACATAATAGTAGATTCTAGTAACGGTTGTGGAGCACACCAATGCCTCACGTTCACCTGCGCGCGAAACGACGTTGCGTGATTGCCGGCGTCGCAGGCGGCCTTATTGCGCTGGCTGTGGTGCTGGTCGCAATCATCGTCTATTTCTCTGTGGCTTCCATGCCGTCAGACGTCACCATACAGGCTGGACCACCACCGACGTACGGACCAACGCCAACCCTTGCACCTTCGCAGCAGTTGACCTGGAAACAACTGGCGGTACCAGCTCTTTTCAACCGGTCCAGCAGCGCAGTGAGTCTTTCACTTGCTCCCAGTGATGCCAATACGGCGTACGCATGCCTCTGGACGATTACCAATCAATCCGCCGCTCCCGAAATCTGGGCAACTCATGATGACGGCGCCTCGTGGCGTATCGTCGGGCAGGTTCCCGCCAATCCCTCTGGACCATGTGCGCTCGCCGTGGATGCCACGCAACCAAATGCCCTGGTAGCGACAGTCAACCAGTATATTCCACACAGTACACCCCTATTGCCACCTAATGGTCAGAATTTCGCGAGCAGAGATGGTGGAACAACTTGGACAAACATCGGGACAAGGGAAGAATTCGCCCAGCTGGCTACCTATAAAGGACTAACGTATGCCCTGGCCGACATCTATTCGAGGGACAATCCTTTCAGCTGGCATCTTGCGGTCAGCAGCGATCTGAGACACTGGCACGACATTGATCAGCCCATCGACCAGACAAGTACTCAGGGCACTACCGATGAGGTCGGACAGTTCTGGCTCAATCCCACTAATGGGTCCATTCTGGCCGCCAGTACAAACGCTACTCCCACCAATGGATCTACTCAGAGCTTCAGTTCTGGTGGAGTGCCACAGCGCCTGTGGAAGAGTACTGATGGTGGACAAACCTGGACGGAAATCACGTACCAGGGGTTCGGCGCACAGACCGTTGCAGTGCAGACGCCAGCCTCAGGACAACCCTGGCATCTGTGCGTGACCAATTGGGTCATCTGGATCCCTCTCGCAGCCATGAAGGGCAACAACTTGCTTGCTTGTACGTCAGATGGCGGAAACACCTGGATACCACGACCGTCGCTGAACGTTCCGTGGTCAGACGTGGAGCCCCCACCACCCAGAGGCGGCTTACCGCCGAGTAAAGGCTCTCCGGTGCTCATGCACGGAGTAGCGCCACTGGGGATCCTGACCATTGGAGCTGACGGGTCGCTGATCGCTGCCGTCAATGACACGAATGCGCCTCTGCTGAACGAACGCTGGGATATATACCGTTTGCCACCGAACAGTTCGCAGTGGGAACCCATTGGACGGGCCCCCGATGCTGACGGCACGTTTGAGGCTTACCCGTCGGGAGTTATCTTGTTTGGTGCAGGACAGGACTACACCACGACCTACTCGTAGCTTGTCAGCCCATCTCGTTCTGTACTGAGGCCCGTTGGAAACGAGATAACCCAGCACTATTGTGGACATCGCTGCACAGGAATTTTTTGTGGTGCCAAGGCAACTCACGCACGGAACACCTCCTGAAGGTCGACATAATCTACATGCCGAGCGTACCACGAGGCGCGCCCCTATCCCGAACTGACGTTAACGTAATGTTTCGAACCCAGCCAAATTAAAGATTGGCACTGCTGAGTTTAGACTCGACATAATATCGAAAGTTGGACGCTCGTGTCGTTTGGGATGCATGAGCAACATCTGCTGTGGACAATTATTGGACACTGAACGTGCCGTCATCTATGGGATATCAGTCGATGCGCACCTCACAACCCTACTCGAGGCGCCCAATCATGTGCAGCGGCGGCAAGAGGCTAGGCTCCACTCTCTCCGGACAGGATCACGCGCGCCCCGCGCTGGGAGGTCAGGTATGCCCACGCCCACTGCAGCAGGACCAATATCCGGTTGCGGAACCCGATGAGATAAAGGATATGCACCGCCATCCACACGATCCAGGCGGCGAATCCCTGCAGCCGTAGCCGGCCGATGTGGGCGATCGCGTAGGCGCGACCGACCGTCGCCAGCATGCCCTTGTCGACATACGAGAACGAGGTATCTGCGGTCTCACCGGCCAGGCGGGCGCGAATTACCCGCGCCACGTAGCTCCCCTGCTGCATCGCCACGGGTGCAACCCCGGGCAGGGCGTTGCCTACGTCCGCGAGACTGGCCGTGTCGCCGATCGCAAAGATCTCGGGATGTCCCGGCACGCTGCAGTCCGCGCGCACGAGCACCCGGCCGGCACGATCCACCGGGGCGCCCAGCCACTGCCCCACCGGCGAGGCTTTGACGCCGGCGGCCCAGATCACCGTGCTGGCCGCAATGCGCTCGCCTCTGACGACGACTCCGTCGGCGGTCACTTCCTCGACGTGGGCCCCCGTCCGGATCTCGACCCCCAGCCTGCGCAGCTTGCGCTCGGCGGCGGCGGCAAGATCGGTGGGAAAGGGGGCAAGCAGATGAGGCTCGCCTTCGATCAAGAGCACCCTGGCGGTGTGCGTGTCGATATGGCGGAAATCCTTGACCAGCACGTTATGGGCGACCTCGGCGATGGCGCCCGCCAGCTCAACACCCGTCGGCCCGCCACCCACCACCACGAAGGTGATGAGTTCCGCCGCCTTTGCCGGGTTGGCCTCCATCTCCTCCTCAGCGGCTTCGAAGGCCAGGAGCAGGCGGCGGCGAATGGTCGTGGCGTCTTCGATGGATTTGAGGCCGGGCGCGAGCG
>JBKQTH010000457.1:0-6316 GCA_052143275.1 Ktedonobacterales bacterium
GGCCGCCTCTATGGCTTCCCTCGACTTCTTGGCAGCAGCGCCGGCGTCAACACAGCCACCCTTGAGGTCCTGAAAGCCTTGTGTGTTCCGGTCTCGGTGGAGCACCGCGGCAGTCGCCTCGCCAAACTATGGTGACCGCGAGCTCGAGACTTGTCTCAGAGTCGCGTAGGTCTCCTTTAGGGGGTAGGACTTTGTACTCCTTGTGCTTCCTGGTCGTGATGCCGAATCCGCCGACATTCAGTGTGTCGGTGAGGACGGCGATCTGTGGGCCGGCGCCAGCGCCGCGGTTCGACCATTCATTCACTACATCAGCACGATACAGAAGGCTCTGCATGCGTCGGCCAATCCACTCCTCGGAGTAGCCCTTCTTGCGGTACTGGGCGACCATGCGCTCTTCAGCTCTACCTGATGCGCGTCCTCTTGTAGACGCTCTGTGGCAACTTTGGCTAGCCACTGTTTGAAGGGCTCAGCCTTCGGAGATGGTATACTCTGGACGATACGCAGGATAGTTTCGGTGTCGCCGGCGTCGGTGGTTCGCATCTTCCCATCGGCGGAGCGCATCTTCAACCTTCCGCATTTTGCGGAAAGTTCAATAAAGCCCTCATCTTGGATGCGCTGCTTCATGTCTGTCCAGTACTTGCTCGGGCGGGGCACGCCTGCTGGTCTGGTTCGTCGCGGCGTTGCTCTTCTGCGGCGCTACCTACACGTTCGTGCCCAATCGACGGAGGCACTATCGCACGTGGAGCCACAACTGGAAGGGGACGGTGGTGGCCGCGGGGCTCCTGGTGCTGTACGAGGGGCTGTTCCGGCTGTACCAGCAGAATCTGCTGCATGCTGACAACTATGGCACGATTGCCGCGTTTGCCCTGGTGATCTTGCTGTTCCTCTACTATCTAGCGTTTATTCTGCTGTTGGGAGCTGAGGTCAACTCCTGGGCGGCTGGCCAACGGGCGACGGCGGCCGACCTGCCGGGGGTACTGCACGCGGTCCAGGCCCACCGCACCTTGCGTGGAGCAGCGGGGCCGGCGGCCGGCATGGCGCACGAGGAGATGCTGCGGCACACCCGCTCCCGGGTGGTGCGCTATGCCGAGGCGGTGCTGCGCCGTGCCGGCACCGGCCGTCCTCTCAGTGTGCGACTCCCACCCTACCGACCCACGTCTGGATAGCTGCGTGGGGGCACACTGCATCCCCTCCGCGCCGTGTGGATCATTGCGGGCCATTGCCAAGCTGTAGAGCGCCGACAGTAACCACCTGCTCGCCGTCGTCAGGCTCGCCAGCAGAACCGCCAGGTGGACCGGTGTCAGCCACCAGGAGGCTGACTGCCGCATTCGTGATCTCGGCCGCCTTAATGGCGTCATCCAGCGTGACGTCTTCTAAGGAGGATTTCATTGACTTCGTTGGCTTGGCTGCTGTGCTTGAGGTGATCTCGGTAGCCGGCTTTACACTCTCCATGGTTGTCACCCATGTTGTCTCCTAGCAAAGAATTCCTACTTGTGAGAAAAGTCGAATACAAGCGTAGGCAGGCCAGGAAGCGAACGTGGGACGCAGACACGAGGAAGCCCCACCCTAGCAGTGGGTGGGGCTTCGGTATTCCCCGAACAAGGCGAAAACAACCCACGTTTAGAAAACATCGCATCCTGCGGTCAGCCAGCGTCCATGCGCTCCACCAGTGAGCCTCTTGCCCACTACTTGAACACCGCATTGTACGGCCAGCCAGCGTCATGCAGCCTACTACGAGCCTCCGGCTTGTCCTCAGGAGGTAGCAACTAGCGTGCCAATTCCCAGTGGTTGGTGTGACACGGCAGCATGCAGAAGGTTGAAACACCGTCTTGACACTGTCGACCTTACCGTCCCCACGAGTGAGGACTTTACGCTGGCGTGTCGGACCAAGGCGGCCAAACTTGTGGAAAACCCCATTCGATCGCCCAACTGGTCTATGGGCAAAAAGTCCTGACAGGAGTCTAGCGGTAGCAAAGATCACTACCGTCACGTGTAGGATACAAGCACACGCCGGTGGTGTGACGTGAAGCGTCTCGCCGAGCCGCGGTGAGAGGAGAATGTGGATGGAAGCAGATGAACCAAACAGGGGAGAGCTGATGCCGCGTCGCGACGCGTTGGCTGCGCTCGACCAGCGCATCCAGAGTGAGGAGCCAGCAGTCGCGAGCTCAGATCTAACCAGGACAATGCAGGATCCGCTACTGTCCGACGGCTCTGCTGTTCTGCGTGAACCTGCCGGCATTCCCGGCAGACCGGAATCAACCTGGGTGGATGAGCTGGCGGGGCCAGAGGATTACTGGCTTACGCTGACTGATGCCGCCCGGGTCACGCGGCGACAGGAGGTCACAATTCGCCGCTGGGTCGCCGCCGGGAGCCTGCCGGTTCGCCGCCGACCACTCGGCCTGAACAAACGGACCAGGCATGTACGGGCCAGCGATCTTTCCCAGTTGACTCCCATCGTGGATGCCGGAGCGACCATCTCCGGAGCCACGGCGCAGATCGATTTACTCAGCATTCCTGTGCAGCAGGCAAACATCCTCGCTCAGCAGCACGAGATTGAGGAGAATGTGCGTGCTCTTGCGGCTCAGGTAGCGGAGGCTACCAGTTCACAGCAGGCTTTGATAGAGGAGCACGCGAAGCAACTCAGTCAGATCGAGAACGCTGTTGGGCAGATTCAGACTGATGTCGGCACTCACATCCAGCAGGCGGCCCAACAGCACGCAGAGACGGCGAGTCAGCTGACGGCGCTGCAAGAGGAGGTAAGACACACCACCAATCACGCGCAGCAACTGCACGGTGAACTACACGCGCTACGTGCTGACCTGGAGGGATACGCAGAGCGGCAGGCGGAGCAGCAGGAGATCCAGCTCCAGCATGGTGCACGTATAGAGAGACTCGAGCCGCTCGCCAAGCGAATCCACGAGATCGAGGAGCGCCAGGCAAGGGGGGCCAAGGATCAGAGAGAGCAGCGACACCAGGTCGAAGACTTGGCTATTCGGGTGAGTTCGCAAGGTGAAAGATTACGACAGGTTGCGGAGACGCTGACAAGCGACATCAGCGCACGGGTAGTTGCGCAGCAGGCCACCGAGCAACAGATCGACGATGTGCGCACCTCGGTGACGCACCTGCGCAAGGAGATGCATCAGGGGATCTCCAGTGCCGTGAAGACCTCCACAGACCTGAAACAGCAGCTGGAAGACTCCCAAAACGCCGTGCGCGCAGCCTCCACGTCTGCACATGAGGTCGCGGAACACGTTGCCGAGCAGCGTGACCAGATAGAGCAGCTCTCGGAGCAGGTCGCGCTACTCTCCGCGATGATACATGAGCTGATGAAGCAAGGTGACCAGGAAAGTCAAACCGTGCGACAGAGACGCAGTAGGCGGTCTGTCCGGTTGAAGACCGAAGAACAGACCGGTGATCCGTAAACTCGCGATCCGCCGAATTGACGGCTCACTTATGGCTTCTCGTTCAGCCGTTGACTAGCGGAAAGGCCACGCGAATTGCTCCCAGCGCACGCAACACAACTGCCTTAGCGGCGCATACACGCCGCGGCGCCCTCTACCACTCGCCCATAGACCTGTTGCCGGTGTCTGGTAGGCCAAGGCTTGCTGCGGCCGCTCGTGCTTGTAGAAGCGGAAGTAGCCAGCGAGGCTGCTCACTGTCGGAGATTCTGATGATTGCGCGCATCTCGCCACCGTACGAGGGACTCGACCGCGTCATAGTCCCAGCTGCCGCTCATTCCCAGAGTAAACTGCGATGCGCCCGCGGCCACGTAGTCGTCCCGCTCGGCATCGCTAGCTCTTGTCCTCACGCTACAGGCGCGCTCAATTTCCCCAGGGTCGCGCTGGAACTCAGCGCACCAGTGGTCTAGTACTTCCATTTTATGGGCAAACGTTGCCGCATCGGCGAAAAAGTGCGTCATGGTGGCATGTTGGGCAGCTATGCGCAGAGTCTTCTGCTCGCCGCCTCCGCCAATCATGATTGGAATCGGGCGCAGAGGCTTCGGGACATCGACCTCCCAGCGCGCTTTGATGATTTCCAGCGACTGCTCGAGGGCGGCTAGGCGACTTCCTGCCGTCCCAAACGGGTAGCCATATTCCTGATAGTCCCGTTCAAACCAGCCTGCTCCTAGACCCAGAATAAGACGACCATTGCTGATATGGTCAACCGTTTTAGCCATGTTGGAGAGTAGGGCAGGATTGCGGTAGGTATTGCAGGTCACCAGGCATCCCACTTCAACTCGCTTGGTGAGGGCCGCCATAGCCGCAAGAAGCGTCCAGCCTTCGTAATGATTGCCCTGGGGATCGCCGTAGAGTGGGAAAAAATGATCCCAATCCCAGACAATGTCGACGCCCAGCGCCTCAAAACGCTGTACAGCTTCAAGGTACTCGGGATAGCTCGTGTGTTGCGGTTGCATTTGCACGCCTACACGGATGCGGCGCGGTGAGGAATTTGAGGAACTCGTGGTCAAGCGGTTTTCTTCCCTTCATACCCACATGCCAATTCTGCTCCACAGAGGCTCCTTTAATCAAGCTGCCGATAGACTGCCTGCTTGGCTTATGGCAACTGGGCCTCCAGGCAACGTATGAAGCACTTGCTCGCGTCATGTGGAGCGCCAGCAACGTACTGCCAGTTTAGCATAAGGAGAGCTCGCCACGTCAATGACTCGTCCTGGGCAGGCCCCGCTGACCCGTCCCGTTGCACTTCACATTCTGTGACCAGTTGGTCGCCGAGATGATATGACGGTTTTGAGGTCGCTAGCGTCATGTGCAGAGTGGGATTCGGCATCAGAGATTGTGGACAACGGCTGTCTACCTGATGGACTTGAGGGAGGCGCGGCAATCACATGGGCACAGAGGGACGCACGGGACGATGCCACGCCCAGGCGATTGTTCTCTCCGCCAGGACTGTGGCAGGCGCTCGCGACAACTTCTCGCTGCTGAAGACGTGCAGTGTCGAGCCATGCAGGAGCAGGCGCTATAACCACTGCTGGAAAACAGAGCCTCTCGCAACTCATGTTCTGTCCTCATGATTTCTTCATGACTTATACATGAGGGGCGAGAAGACCCAGCCCGTTCACGGGACCCTGGATGAGAGCCCCTGCCGCTCTGCGCGTAGTTTCCCCGGCACTCCAGTATATCGCGCCAGATGGCTCCTGCCGACTTCTCCGCCCGAGCAGAGTGGGGCCTGCAAGCTGGTGTGGAAGGACGGGTACGAACTGCACGGCGCCGTGGAGGCTACGCCTGTGGACGCGTCTCCCGGCTCCGCCCAGGCCGCGGCGGACCTGGGCGAGATCCACCAGGCGGCGGTGACGACCACTACGGGAGTAGCCCTGGTGGTGTCCGGCCGAGGTATCCGTTCGCTCAAGCGGCGGCACAACCAGGCTCTGGGCCAGATCGCCCGGAAACGCCAGCGGTGCCGGAAAGGCTCCCGCCGCTCTCGGCGCTTGCAGGCGGCCCGACAGAAAGCCAGCGCCCGGAAGCGGCGGCAGATCCGAGACCTGCGCCACAAGGGCACGCGGGCGGTGATCACCTTTTGTCAGCAACACGGGGTGGGTCGTCTGTTTATCGGGAATCCCCATGGGGTCAGGAACCATCGCTGCGGACGCCATCACAACCAGCGGATGAGCCAATGGGAGTACGGCCGGGATATCGCCTATCTCACCTATAAAGCCAGCGCTCGCCCACATCGAGAGCTTCACCGGCTCTGAGCGGGGAACATCGAGCCGGTGTCCGGTCTGTGGGTGGAAGCAGAAAGTCCGGGGACGTGTCTGGCGCTGTCGCCGTCCAGGGTGCTCGTTTGTGGGGCACCGGGATGTGGTCGGCAGCGTCAACATGCACCCTCTCGCCTTTGGTAGCACCATCGATGTTCCCGCGGACGATCACGTATCAACGGCCTGGTCCCCTACGGGTCCATCCCCGGAATGAAGAGCCGGGGAGGGTGCAGCCATGCAGCCGGCACGTTGTAGTCGCCCGGACACGGGCCACCAGCCCCGAGCTGGCGTTGTCTTGGTGAGTCGCACCCTCAACCGCCGCTCGGTCGAGCGGGTCTCCATGGAGGCAGGCTACCGGTGCGATGCTGCCAAGAAGCCCATCCCGTTGACGGGATCGAGAGTGTCACTTTGTGCGATGACATACCCCGCTAACTGCGCGGTCATGACCTTCGCCCACGTGGTTGCTCGCTCGAGCTCTCCTGGTTTCAACGGCCCTTCTTTCTGCTCGACAATGAATCCTTCTGGCTCGGCGACAAGTCTGCCGCCTTTTTTCGCCAATTCTTTTGCGATCCGCTCAGCGGCATAGCGAACAACGCTCATCAGTAT
>JBKQTH010000458.1:0-6743 GCA_052143275.1 Ktedonobacterales bacterium
GCTCGCCTACGTCTGACAGTCGGCCCGTTGTCAGCTAACTATCTTGTCACGCAGATGTAACACACCTTCGGGTATCCTCGTGCCGAGGGGAGTTACCTGCTGCTGCATCCGATTCTTGATCGGGCAACCCAGCAGGTGGCTCAGCCTGGGATCCATTCTTCTTCTGGTTCTTGACTGGCGCAGGAGTGAGTCAGTTTGCCATGATCTGCCTATGTCTCTCTTGGCGTGTCACAGCAACACCCGATCTGACGATACAATCACTCGCTGCGCATCCCGTAGAGTCGCATAGTAGGGGTTTAGCACCCCCGCCGACTGGTGATTCTCGAATTTGAAAGCGTCGAGCAAGCCCAGAGCTGGTACGATTCAGAGGAGTACATGGCTATCGTGCTTCGCTTTATAGAGAAGCTCATCACGCGGGGCCAGGAACGGGGCGAGATCAGAGCTGAGATTGTGAGCGCTACCTTTGCACCACTGATCATAGGCATGATCGAGGGTGGTTGGCTATTTGCCAGGCTCTACGACGAGCCCGGTTGTGCGCACCGAGCGGTGGACCAAGTCATCCACGTCCTCAACACCGAACTGCGTATACCAGTGTAATGTGCCGGCGTAATGGGCCAGTTTTTTGGAACAAAAACAGACCGAATGATCTGTAAAGTTAGGCATTGCTGGCGGAAAGCGGGATAGCTATGACCAGAATTGTATTCTGCGATGTCGAAGGAACCCTTTTGAGGGACAGCTTTCCAAGGTTGGTGCTTCATGAGGCCAGAGCCATGGGTGTGCTTACCGGCTGGCAACAAATACAGACGGGAGCGCTTGTCCGGATTAGCACTTTCCTTCCAGGCGGCGCAGGCAGAGCGTTGCAGATGCTGGGTATGGTACGCTCAATCGCCGGATCTCACGCTCCAGAACTCGAAACTGTGCTTTCGAACGCATTACCAAAGGTTCTGGACGCTTGTAAGCCGGAGATGCTGGCCCGGCTACAAGATCACCGTCGCGACGGCTACCAGCTGGTCCTGATTAGCGCGGGTCTGCACGAAGGCATCGTCCGGCTGGCAGAGGCTTTAGGTGGACGCGGGGAAGGTACCCGGTTGCGCCGGCGGGCGGGCCGCTACACGGCGCGTATTGACGGCCAGCTCTGCCAGGGATCGGGCAAGGCGGCGCGTGCGCTGGCAGTACTGCGAGAGCTGGATGTGGATCCTCAAGCTTGCCTGGCTTATGGCGATACCGAAAGCGATATTCCCTACCTCACTCTGTTTGGCCATCCCATAGCCGTAGATCCCGATAGCGGGCTGTGCCGTTATGCAAAGCGGCACGGATGGCCGGTGCTCGATACCACACACCGCATCAGTGACACCACCCGGCGCAGTCCTGTACTGGCCACGTCCCAGCCTCGGGTTGCGCCAGCACCTGCCCAAAATGCGAGCAATGCCCAGCCGTCAGTAGATGATCTGGCGCAAGCTGCCCTAGCGCAATTCGTCACTCCTCACCGTATACCGTTGCGGCCGCGCGAGGCAGAGATCCTCCAGAGCGGCACTCCACTCGTGTTTGGCAATGGTTTGGTAAGCACAATTTGGGGAGACGGTCCTACCATACTGCTGGTTCACGGCTGGGAGGGGCGTGGGACCAACCTCATGGCATTCATCCCGCCACTAGTAGCTTCTGGCTTCCGGGTGGTGGCGCTTGACGGTCCGGCACATGGAGATTCTCCTGGTGAAACGACCGACCCTATGGATTTCGCCCTTCACCTCATCCAGGTGGGCCAAGAGCTGGGACCTCTGGCTGGCGTGATCGCCCATTCCATGGGAGCGGCTTCGACTGGTCTAGCTCTTCAGCGTGGTCTTCGGGCCGAGAAGGTGGTGCTGCTCGCCGGGGCAGCCTCCCTCTTGGCTTTCTTGCAACGCTATGCCCAGGCCACTGGGATGGCCGAACCAGTAGCCGAGCGCTTCTACGCCATGATGGCTCTGCGAGTAGGTGTGGCACCCGAAGCCATGGACGCTGCCGAGGTGTGCCGAGACTTCTCGGTTCCGGCGCTGGTCTTTCATGATCCCGATGACTTGGAGGTACCGTTTGCCGAAGCCGAGGCGGTAGTAGCCGCTTGGCCTGGGGCCGAGCTTCGGCTGGCTAGTGGTTGCGGCCACCGCCGTATACTGTTTGCGCCTCTAGTGGTAGCCGATACCGTTGCTTTTCTGGCGGGCGCACCAGCACTTGCGTAGACCGCAAACTGACTTCATCCTTGATTTCCTCACAAAATATCGAGAGAGCCCACGGGATGTGCCACGAGGTACGAGGAGAGCAATGGTAGGAGAAGAAGACTTGTAGCACAGCCAAGAAATCGACCTCCAGTGTGAGGAAACGTGTCTGAAAGTTTCCCTCCAGAAGGTCGTCATGGGCAACGTAATCATACCAAGAGGGCAACGACTGGTTGAAGGCATAGCCCGCGTTGGTGCGCAGGACCAATGCCGGCTCTCCAAGCGTCTTGTGCAGCACATGAGGTGTCCGCAGGTTCCCTGCGCGGTAGGGTGCTCCCTGCGTTCCTGACTAACAATATTGTCACGCAGCTGTAACACCTCTCTTGGTATCCTTACGGAAGTCGGGGCCGGGAGCACGGGCCAATTCTTCATTGGTCAACGCGACAGGTGGTTCCGTTCTGGACATAATCCTGTCTTGTTCCAGGGCTTGTCTGGTGCATGAGTGAGTCAGTTTGCCGTGATCTGTCTATCTCTCTACAGTATCACCGCGAAACCCGATCTGACGATGCGATCACTCTCTGTACTTCCCAGAAGGTCGTCAGATTCCCAAGCTGGCAATCCAAAGGGGCAGTACTGGAGGACGTGTACCTGGTACCCCTGCGTGAACGGGGAGAGCAGCGCACATAACCCCACTTTTGTGCGCTGTGGTCTCCGATTCACGATTGGGTTCAGGTCTCGGCGCTGACGACGTTCCCAAAGCGATTTCGTGCTGTGGTGCGCATATCATAGCACTCGCCTTTACTGGGACATCGCGAGCGTCGAGCACCGACTGAGCCAAGACGATGGCTGAATGAGCAGCCATCGTCTTGGCTCTACTCTAGAATCTCAACTGCACTATCTGAACTCCTCCAAAGGAGAGAAGAGATAGCGTGCAGAAGTGCTATCATCCATGATATGACATCATCATGGAGAACACATATAGCCCGAAACAATTTGGGGCACTCATTGGCAAGTCAGTCCTGACGTTGCAACGCTGGGACAAGGCAGGTATCTTACCTGCCCAGCGGACCCCAACCAACCGGCGCTACTACACCCACGATCAGTACCTGGAGTATCGGGGTCTCAAAGCACAGGGCGCTGGCACGACGATTGTCTATGCGCGGGTGTCCAGCGCCAGCCAGAAACCCGACTTACAGAATCAAGTGGCGGCACTGCGAGACTACTGCCTGCGGCAGCATGTGAAGACCGACGAGTGGATAGAAGAGGTAGGCAGTGGCCTCAACTACCAACGCAAACACTTCAATCGCATCATGCAAGAAATTGAACTTGGGCGCGTCCAGCGACTGATTATCGCCCATAAGGATCGGTTGGTCCGCTTTGGCTTTGAGTGGTTTGCGGCGTTCTGTGAGCGGCATGGTACGGAGCTGGTGATCGTCAATGGCGATACCCTCTCGCCAGAGCACGAGTTAGTACAAGATTTGCTGTCGATCGTTCACGTCTTTTCTGCCCGTTTGTCTGGGCTTCGTTCCTACCAGAAGGTCATCCGCGATGCTGCTGTGCAGAAAAATTCGCCTCCAGGTCAGTGAGCAGGACGCGGCGACTAGCGAAACCCCGCCTGCAGGTTACCAAGAGGTTGCCATCAGTCGAGATGGCCGCGGGAACTATCACGCGTCCTTTGTCTACCCAGTACAGGAAGCAGACCAGCAGAATGGGCACGTCATGGCCATTGATTTGGGGATCAAAACCCTGGCAACTGGCGCGAGCGAGCAGGGACGGTTCTATCATATCGGCGGATTCAAAGGCCATCAGTGGTGCAACCGCCAGCTGGACAAGATTCGTTCCAAGCGAGACCGCTGCCAAAAGCAATCCCGCCGGTCTCGCAGTACAAGAGAATGTGCAGGTACTATGCTCACCACCAGGCAGGACGAGGCATGCTGGAGCAGGACTGCTGGGCACACCATCAGAGAGCACCCTATACAAGCCTTTTTGTACAGTTTCCCAGGCGCTCGAGTCCGCTACTCCACGACGTCGCCACAGGTGACATTGGCCACCGTGCCCGTCATTGCGCTGGCCTGATCGGACGCTATGAAGGCCGCCACGTTCGCTACTTCGGCCAGCCTCGGCAGCCGCTTCAGCAGCGTCCTCTGGGCAAGATCAGCCCCAAACGCCTCCCCGGACATGCCGGTCTGCGCGGCGTGCAGTTCGAAGGCCTCTTTGACACCGGGTGAGTCAGGAGAGCCGGCTGACCGCAGGCACACGACCCGAATACCCAACGGCCCCAGTTCTCCCGCCAGCTGTCGACACAGACCCTCGATCGCCGCACCCATCACCCCGAAGGGGCCCACGTTGGGAATAATCGCGCGGGCGGGTGTGGCGGTGATCGCGAGGATCACGCCGGATCCTTTCCTGCTCATGTGCCTCGCCGCTGCCGTGGTAGTCAAGAACTGCGTCCGCATGACCTCGGCGATTGGCAGGGTGAACTTCTCAAGAGGTATCTCGACGAGTGGCGTGCCCTGGGTGTGTAATATCGAGACGGCATTGAAGGAAATATCAATGCCTCCCGTCTTCTCGACCACCTCGGCAAGCTGCTTCTCGACAGCCTGCTCGTTGAGCGCATCGATCTGCGCTGTCTCGGCCATGCCACCGTCCCGAGAGATTTCCCCAGCTACCGCCTCAAGTGGCGCCAGGGAGCGTCCGGCAAGGAAAACCGTCGCCCCCGTCGCGAGCGAAGGCGCGGGCGACCGCACCGCCGATGGCTCCCCCCGCTCCGTAGATCACCGCGCTCTTCTTCTCAAGCAGCATACAATTTCTCCTGTGCGTCTCCTTTCCTGCCTGATCGGTTTGTTGGGGATCACTGCTCATACCTTTTCAAGAGATACCCACGCTGGTTGCCATCCAGTAGACCAGGAAAAAGGTACGCCGATGTGTGTCTTTGCGCTCGCAGGTATCGAGTGGCCACCATCCTGGACAAACAGAGTGGAGTCCGAGGAGGAAAGCAGCTGGCCACTCTTCTCGAAGTCTCGACAGATCCTTGACTACACTGACTGCCGCGGCAGCCAGTGTAGTCAAGGACGCACCAGCACTACTGCTTACGCTGGGTGCAACGCGTGACTTACCTGGTCGTCAGATAGATCGTCTGCCAGTTGGTCAGCGGGATCTCTTGCAGCGTATTGTACGCCAAGTTATGCACGTAGGACGGTAGGTTGTAGTTTGTCTGCTGCTGGAAGATAGGGAGCCACGCTACCTGATCGACCAGCAGCTGCTCCGCCTGGTTGTAGAGCTGCGCCCGCGTGGTCGGGTTGAGATCCACGTCAGCCTCCATCATCAGGGTGTTGGCCTGCGGCACATCCACGTGACCATTGTTGTTTGGTGAACTTGGGAGGAACTGGAGCGAGAGAAAGTCCTGCTCATCATTGTAGTCGGCTGCCCAGGCAATCCCGAAGAACTGCGGGGGGGTTGCACTGTAGATCTGGTTGATCAAGGTGTTGAAGTCTTCAAACTGCGTCTTGATCGGATAGGCTGGGAAGGCCACCTGCCACTCCTGGACCGCCGCCTGGGCGTAGGTCTCATTCCCGGGATCATTCTCGGTGGTGAGAGTAACCGGCGGGCACGCGCTGAACTTGCCGCCACACTTGTCGTTGGCGTACGCCTGCATCAACGCCGTCGCCTTGGCCTGATTCCCCGTAAGGTTGGTCGTGCCGTCTGGTCCGGTTATACTCGGATTGTAGCCGGTCATACCTTTCGGAATAATTTGGTTCGTCGCAAAATCCCTGCCCTGAGTGATCTGGTTGGCCAGCAAGCTCTTGTTCAGCGCCAGATCGAAGGCTTGGCGCACCCGCACATCGTTGAAGGGCGCTATCGTCCAGTCGGGCTGGTAGTAGGAGATCGCAAGGAAGGGGACCTGATGGAAGTCGGGGCGAGCCATGGCACGTTTGAACTGGTCCGATGGAGGAACACCCAGATCCAGCCCACCGTCGAGGTAGGTGGTATAGAGCGCGTCAGTGCTCGGGTAGGCGTGCAAGTCGATCTGCTTCAGCTTAGGCTGCGTGCCCCAGAAGCTGGAGTTGGCAGTCAGGTCCAGTTCACCCGTGTGACTCCAGAACGTGAGCTTATAGA
Source organism: Ktedonobacterales bacterium (assembly GCA_052143275.1). GTDB lineage: Bacteria > Chloroflexota > Ktedonobacteria > Ktedonobacterales > JADMIN01 > JAJPKE01. The sequence continues at coordinate 6,306 of JBKQTH010000458.1, forward strand.
GGTTACCGCTAAAGCCCCCGCCGTCGGTCAAATGCGACGTCCAGTTCTTCAGCCCATACCTGTCAATGAGCTGTTCGGGCACGGCATCCGTAGTCGGGTAAGTAAACCCGTCCAAGAAATACGGGGTCGGCCCATTCAACGTGATGACCAGCGTTTGAGCATCGGTCGCGTTAATCGAATCGCCGATCAGCGTCTGGATCTTGCCTACGATCGTCGTGCCGTCGGCCGCGCAGGTTTCGGAGTTGAAGGCCTGCGCATCCTTTATCGGATACAGATATGCTCCGAGCGTCGAGCCGGTACACGGATTCAGTGAGCGATTGATGGAGTAAGCGAAGGTACTCGCGGTGATGGGCGTGCCGTCGCTCCACTTGAGACCAGGCAGCACCTTGAAGGTATAGGTGTTGTTGGTGGCATCAAAGGTCGGCATGCCAGAGGCCG
>JBKQTH010000459.1:0-7586 GCA_052143275.1 Ktedonobacterales bacterium
CAGACATTTACCCGCAGACGTGCCTGATGCGCCTGGGTCACACACTCCTGGGTCAGCAAGCTGACTTCGGGGTGAATAGCCTCGGCACCTAGTGCCAGCGCGGGAGCTACCAGGTCCTGATCTCGCCACTGGTTTCCGTAGAGTACGCCCACCCGAAGCCAGGGCAACCGCTCTTTGAGCCGAGCAATCGCTGGAAGCTCAAAAGATGAAACCAGAACCCGAGAACGGAAATCCGCTGGTAGGTCCAGCAGTAGTGGCTCAATTGCACCTGCCGTGGCCACCGATTCCGCAGGCGAGTCGCCCTTCACTTCCAAGTTTATCTGGCGCTCACGGTGCCTTACCAGTTCAAGCACTTCTTCGACCAACGGGATACGCTGGGGTAGCCTTTTGATCACACCGGCATCCAGGTCGCGCAGTTGGGCGAGGGTTTTCATACGCACCGGTCCCCTGCCATTGGTTGTACGATCGACCGTCACATCGTGTATGACGACCGGATATCGGTCACGGCTGAGCTGTACATCACACTCGACGGCATCGGCCCCTACGTCGAAAGCAGTAGCAAAGGCAAGTAGCGTATTCTCTGGTGCGTAGGCGCGAGCACCACGATGGGCATAGCAGATCACCTGGCGATAAGATGCCATCTCTTCATGTCCTGTAATATTTTGGTGCCAAAACTACGGCTCGCAAGAACCGTCGCCTACTGCTTAGCTCCGCTCTTCTTCATGCTGCCACATATGTGGGACATTTGCCAGGCAATCACGCTCCGCTTTTCGCGGGATACAATTGCGATACAATAGAGTGAGGCCAGTCGGTGGCCGTCTCCGGTAATGCTTTCCCCCACGACGCTGCGTGTGATGCCATGGGGTAGGCCGCGGCGAGGTGGCGGAGTGTAGAAATGGGTGGTAGACAGCATGCGCAGCAAAGTAACCGTAGTTGGCGCGGGAAATGTCGGAGCAACACTGGGTCAGCGGATCGCCGAACGCGATTACGCAGATGTCGTGCTGGTAGATGTCATTGAAGACATGCCGGAAGGAAAGGCTCTTGATCTCTTGGAGGCCGGCCCAGTGCTTGGCTACGACTCGCGAGTGACTGGTGTCAGCAGCAGGCGCGCTGGTTACGGAGCGACGGCTGATTCGGATATTGTCGTCATCACATCCGGCATCGCTCGCAAGCCGGGGATGAGTCGGGACGACCTCGTGCGCACCAACCAGGGAATCGTGACCGAGGTGACCGAGGAAATCATGAGGGTGTCGCCAGGTACGATCATCATCTGCGTAACTAACCCTCTGGATGCCATGGTACAGCTTGCCTACAAGATAAGTGGCCTGCCCAAACAGCGAGTGATCGGCATGGCCGGCGTGCTGGACACAGCTCGCTTCCGCGCCTTCATTGCCCAGGAACTCAACGTCTCGGTCCGTGATGTGCAGGCATTCGTTCTTGGCGGCCATGGTGACACCATGGTGCCCTTGGCTCGCCTCTCTACGGTTGCCGGAGTTCCTCTGCCCGAATTGATACCCGCCGACCGGCTGAACCAGATCGTTCAGCGCACCCGTGATGGTGGAGCCGAGATCGTCAACCTGCTCAAGACCGGCAGCGCTTTCTATGCGCCATCCGCCTCGGTGCTCCAAATGATAGACTCGATTCTGCTGGACAAAAAGATGATTATGCCTTGCTCTGCATACCTCGAAGGTGAATACGGCATTAATGGTCTCTTTGTAGGCGTACCAGTCAAGCTGGGCGCCGGAGGCGTCCTGGAGGTCATACAGCTGGAACTCACCGCCGACGAGCGAGCTGAGCTGCAGAAGTCCGCTGACTCGGTGCGTGAACTCATTGGCGTCATGGGCATCTGATGATCTCTTGATGGCGTGGGACAGGTAGCAAGCAGCATAGATATGGGGCCGCGATGTCCGCCATAGCTGGAGATTACCCGGCGCTTCGTCTGCGTTCCGGCCGAGTACTCGATTCTGGCCGGGCACCCATGGCTTTTCTCGGGAGCGTTTGCTACTCTGCCCAAGGATGCCGGGGATATACCCGCCGGTGCGGTTGTAGATGTCCTCTCTAGCCAGGGGGAGTGGATGGCGAGAGGCCATCTTAACTCCCGCAACAGTCTGGCTTTTCGCCTTCTTACCCGTGATCCACATGAAGTAATCGATAAAGAATTCTATCTACGACGTATTGAGCGGGCTCTACGACTCCGTGGACTACTGTCTCGACAGGTAAATGCGTATCGTCTTGTCCATGCGGAGGCCGACTTTCTACCCGGACTCATCGTTGACCGGTATGATCGCTGGCTGGTTGTGCAATTTCATACGGCGGGCGTAGATAGCCAGCGCCGCGACATAGTTGACGCGCTCTGGCAGGTTGTGATGCCGGAAGGCATACTGGTGCGCGACGATATTGCGGCGCGCCGTCGAGAAGGGCTCTTGGCCGGAGAAGTGTCGCTCCTGCGCGGCAATGTGCCGGAGTCTATCGAGATACAGGAGGGGCAGGTCCGCTACTTGGTGGACCCATGGCATGGTCAGAAAACCGGCTTCTTCTTAGATCAGCGTGACAAACGCTCCTGCATTGGAGACTTGGCTCGGCACGCCATGTCACTGCTCAATTGCTTCTCTTACTCGGGTGGGTTTGCGCTGGCTGGTCTTGCTACCAATCCCAGTCTGTGTACCGTCAATGTGGATACTTCCAGCGCCGCCCTGGAACTTGCGCGGAGGAACTACCTGCTGAACGGCCATGCATCAGAGAATGGCCAGCAACACGAGTTCATTGCCAGTGATGTCAATGCCTACTTAAAGGAAGCTGCCGAGGTAGGGAAAATCTTTGATATTGTCATACTTGACCCACCGGCCTTTGCCAAGAGTCTGGCCATGAAACAGCGCGCTGTGCGGGGATATGAGCTTCTGAACACGCGAGGCATGCGAGTCCTCGCACCAGGCGGCCTACTCTTGACCTGCTCCTGTTCCGGCGGACTCGATTTGGCTGAGTTCGAGACGGCGGTGCAACAAGGACTTCGCGCGAGCCAGCGATCGGCGCAGCTTCTGGCATCATTTGGTCCAAGCCTTGATCACCCAACCCTTCCGGCATTTCCCGAGAACCGCTACCTCAAAGCCCTCCTTTTCCGGCTGAGCTAGAAGTCGCCAATTAGGTAGGATCATGCCCAACAACGAGCAGGCATGGTTACCGTTCCTGCTTCGATCATGAAGGGCATCAATGGTATTACGGAGGAGTCTTCACAGCGAGTCTAGGCGCCATGAGACATTATAAGCTATGTGGGATACGGCTTGTAGTAACACACTTGTAACGCACTTGTGAGGCCATGTTGCTCCCCTGTGACGTACGGGTGCTAGCCTGGGCATAAGCAACAACATCTGCGATGGCAGCCGCGTGCGGCACTAGCGCTGCGCATCCAATGGGAGCCCGACACATGTCCCAAGACATCACCCAAGATCGCTACCACTTTCACTATACCCGCCGCCGCTTTTTGGGCGCGGCGGCCGTGGCCATTGCTGCCGCTGAGCTCGGCATGATGAATGCTGCGGAGGCACAGCCCGCTACGACACAACCGGCAGATGTGCCCAGGATCAAGCCGGGGACGAACACGTCGTTCGGCCCACTCAAGCAGATAAATGCCGGCCTCCTGAATGTTGGATACGCTGAGGCTGGTCCCACTAACGGTCCTGCGGTCGTGCTGCTCCACGGCTGGCCCTACGACATTCACAGCTATGTCGATGTGGCCCCGTTGTTGGCATCGGCGGGCTACCGGGTGATCGTCCCATATATGCGGGGCTGCGGCACGACGCGCTTCCTTTCAAGCGCAACGTTGCGGAACGGCCAGCAGGCGGCTGTCGCTCTCGATGTCATCGACTTGATGGATGCTCTCAAGATCGAACAGGCGATCATCGGCGGTTTTGACTTGGGAGGACGATCGGCCGACATCGTCGCGGCGCTCTGGCCAGACCGCTGCAAGGCGTTGGTCTCCGTGAGTGGTTATCTGATCACCAACGTTGCCGCCAACAAGCTGCCATTGCCGCCAGAGGCCGAGTATCAATGGTGGTACCAATACTACTTCGCCACGGAACGCGGCCTGCTCGGCTACGACAAATACCGGCACGATTTCGGGAAGCTCATTTGGCGGATCGCTTCCCCGAAGTGGGACTTCGATGATGCGACGTACAATCGCACCGCAGCGTCCTTCAACAATCCGGACTACGTCGCTATCATTATCCACAATTACCGCTGGCGGCTCGGCCTGGCCGACGGCGAGAGGAAATATGATGATCTGGAACAGCGGCTTGCCGAAGGTCCGGTCATCACCGTGCCCACCATTACCCTTGAAGGGGATGCCAATGGCGCACCACATGCGGACAGCAGTGCCTATGCCAAGAAATTCTCAGGCAAATATGCGTATCGACTCATCACGGGCGGCATCGGGCATAATCTGCCGCAGGAAGCCCCGCAGGCCTTTGCCCAAGCTGTCGTTGAAGTCGACCGGTTTTGATCGTCGTAGGCCCGGTGGACTGTTTCACGCTGTCCGCTGGGCAGTATTTCTTCGCATCTCGCAGCGTTTGGCAAGCGAGAGAACTCCTCGTACCAAGCACGCTGTGCGTGTCTTCTGCTGCCCTGGCTGCGGCTCTATCCGCTCCCCAAGCTCACCGTGGGCTTGGCAGACCTCTGCGCGCGTATGAATACCTACCGCCGGCCTACCCAAAAAAGACACATGTGGGAATGAGTTGGCCTTGTGTAAAAGCAGTGAAGCGAAGTGTAAGCAGTGCTACGGCTCGGACGAGGTCTCGTGACGACCGGTCAATCCCCCGGCATACTCGTTACCTTGGCGGCACAATTCGCATGGCTCACATCTTGCCGAAGACGGTGTTGCGGCACGAACATGGCAAGGCGTGATCGACAATCCGGAGCGGTGGCGAACCCACGTGCCGGCCGTGAACGGTGGACCCAATGAGCCAGGAGCCTCCACAGCGACCGACGGAGAGCCACGGTGGCGCCTCCGCGGTGCGGACGATGCCCCCGCCGGCGGCGTACGATGCGCTCGTCGTCACCTGCTCCCTGGGCGCGCACGTGGCCACACGCCAGGCCCACGCCGATTGCCACGCACCAACGCCCGTCGATGTGGACGAACGCGCCAACAAGTGGGCCGTGCTGGTGCTGTCGGGGTCCGCAGCCTTCATGACGACGCTGGATTCGTCGATTGTCAATATCGCCCTGCCTGCCATCGCGCGTGCCTTCGGCGTTCCGCTGACCGGCGCCGTTGAGTGCATCCTGATCGGCTACCTGGTCATTATCGCGACGGTCCTGCTCACATTCGGGCGGGTGGCCGACCTGCTGGGACGCAAGCCGCTCTTCCTGGGCGGGCTGGTGGTCTTCACACTAGGCTCGGCACTGTGTGGTGCCGCACCGTCGCTCGGCGCCTTGATTGCCGCACGCTGCTTCCAGGGCCTGGGTGCGGCCGCGATCTTCTCGGTCAATATCGCCATGATTACGCGGTCGTTCCCGGCGGCCGAGCGTGGCCGTGCGCTCGGCATCAACGCGATTCTGGTCGCGCTCGGCGTCAGTGTGGGACCGACCATCGGGGGGATCCTGACGCAGCTCCTTACCTGGCGCTGGATCTTCTACGTCAATCTGCCCATCGGAGTGGTCGTTGTCCTGCTCGCCTGGCGTGTCCTGACGGAGCGCCCGCGGTGGAACGAGCAGCAGTTCGATCTGCCCGGCGCAGCAGCGTTGGCCGTGGGGCTGGCCGCGCTGACGCTCGGACTGTCCTTCGGGCAGGAGTGGGGATGGGGCTCGCCGCAGCTGCTAGCGACGCTGCTGATTGCGCTGGCGGCGCTCTTGGCCGCAGTGTGGATCGAGCGCCGAGCAAGAGCGCCCATCCTCGATCCCGTGCTGCTGGGCAACCGGACCTTCGTGTTCGCGAATCTATCCTTCATGCTCGACATGCTCGCGCTCTTCGCCGTGGGCTTTCTCCTGCCGTTTTATCTGGAGCAGCTCCAGGGTCTCGACGCGATCCAGGCCGGGCTGCGGCTCACGCCACTGTCGCTGGTGCTCGCGGTGGTCGCGCCCATCAGCGGCGGGCTCGCGGATCGCCTGGGTTCGCGCTGGCTCGCGCCGGTGGGACTGGCCATTGCGTGTGGTGGCTTGCTGCTCCTGAGTGAGCTGGCGCCGGCGACCGGTACGGGCTACCTGATCCTCTGCCTGATCGTCACCGGCATCGGGCAGGGGATCTTCCAGGCGCCGAACACACGCACGATCATGGGGACGGCGCCGCGCGAAGAGCAAGGCGTGGCCTCGGGCGTGCTGGCCACCGGACGCGTCGTCGGGCAGAGCCTCAGCGTCGCGGTGGCCGGCGCCGTCTTCACGAGCCTGGGCGCCGCGGCGGCTGGCGCCACGCTGGCCGCCCAGCGGCAGACGCTGAGCGGTGAGCAGACGCGTGCGCTGCAGCACACCTTCATCACAGGCCTGCATGCCGCCTTCATCGTGTGCGCCGTGCTCGCGGCAATAGGCGTGGTGAGCGCGCTGGTACGGGTAGACGATCGCAAGGCAAGCCGTGCGGCCAACTCCTTGCCACGATAGGCGGCATCCGCCCAGAAGCGTCAAGCATCATTTAGCTAGGTTTCCCACTGTGGGTGCGTATCGTCTGTGCCACACGCGGCAAACTGTAGGAAACGTGTAACCGTTCTCCAAAACTTACCCAAGTGTGGACAGGCCATGCTCAGCGTTGGGTTCCTGCTTCTTCGCCGTCAGTTGCACGCGCGGCCCAGACCTCGCGCCAGCGCTGACGGCTCGCACCGAGCGTTTTGACTGTCCGGCGAACTCCCGGCCAGTTTTTCTAGATTGATCGCCGCATTCAGATCCCGATCTCGCACCCGACCACACTGCTCGCAGTGAAAGGTCCGATCCGAGAGGGTGAGATCCTCGTCTACCCACCCGCAGCTACTGCACCGCTTGCTGGAGGGCTCCCACCGATCCGCGAGAAGCACTCGGGACCCATACCAGCCGGCTTTGTAGAGCAGTTGCCGCTTGAACTCGTAGAAGCCCACATCGCCGATGGCTTGCGCCAGATGATGGTTCTTGAGCATCCCGCTGACGTTGAGGTCTTCGATGACCAAGACCGACTTGGTTTTCGCCAGCCTGGTGGTCACCTGATGCAGCGTATTGTGCCGCTGGTTCCGTATCTGACGATGCTGTTTGGCGAGCTTGAGTACCGCTTTCTTGCGATTCTTGCCACCCTTCTGCCGCCGGCTTACCACCCGCTGGAGCCTCTTGAGCTTCTTCAAGCGCCGCTTCAAATGGCGAGGATTGGGAATGACCTCTCCATCCGAGAGGGTGGCCAGGTGCTTGATCCCCAGATCGATGCCTACCACTGGGCCGGTGTTCTCGGGTACGATCTGTTCCCGCTCGACCTGCAGGCTCACATACCAGTGCCCGGCCTGCTCGCTCACCGTGGCGGAGAGGATCTGCACCCCACCGATCGGCAGATACCCCCGCTCTTTGAGCCGCAAGCGTCCTAGCCGCGGCAACACGATCGCCTCCGCCGAGACCACAATCCGACCCGTGAGCCGAAAGCTCCCCAACCCTTT
>JBKQTH010000460.1:0-30741 GCA_052143275.1 Ktedonobacterales bacterium
CGACCTGGTCGATCTCCTCGAGAAACAACTATTAGAAGGCGACCGGCGAAATCGACTCATCATTCCAGTTCCCATTGGCATGCAGGAGCTGCGGCGCCAGTAGACGCTCGGCAAGTCCGGTATTCCGGCTGGCAACCGACGTGTTCTCCACCGCTCGCCGAAGCGCGCGGGGATCGCCTACGAGCACACAAAGCTGACGCGCCCGGGTAATTGCGGTGTAGAGGAGGTTGCGCTGGAGCATAAGGCTATGCTGGCTCACCAGGGGCAATACCACACAGGGATATTCACTACCCTGCGCACGATGAATCGAACAGGCGTAGGCTAGCGTCAGCTCGTCAAGCTCGTGTGATTCGTAGCCAACCGAGAAGGTACCTGCGTCATCCAGAAACTCCACCCACATCTGCTGGGCCTCCGGCTCAACCTTTACCACGCGACCAAGGTCGCCATTGAAGACACCTGCTGGTCCCTTGTCATAGTTATTGTGCACCGACATAATCTTGTCGCCAAGACAGAAAGCGTGGTCGCCATAAACTATAGATAGCGAGCCTGTAGTTGGATTGAGCCTTGACTGCAGCACCTCGTTTAATGCTGTAACACCGGCCGGCCCACGATACATTGGGGCCAGTACCTGGATATCGCGTACCGGATCAAATCCATAATGAGCTGGTAGCCGCCGTGCCACGAGATCGGCGACCAGCCTCTGAGCCGCCATTGGGTCGCTGGCTTGAATGAAGAAAAAGTCGCTCGCGGATTTGGATTGCATTGTGGGTACCACCCCAGCCTGCACTCCATGGGCGGTTACGACGATGGCACTCTCCCGCGCCTGGCGGAAGAGCTCGGTGAGCCGTACCACCGGAATAGATTCGCTGGCAATGATGTCTCTAAAGACGCTTCCCGGGCCAACTGAAGGCAACTGGTCCGCGTCACCCACGAGTAGCAGGTGCGCCGGCGCCGAGAGGGCCTTCACTAGCCGGTAAGCAAGCAATATATCCAGCATGGATGCCTCGTCCACGATCACAAATTGCTGTGGAAGAGGACGGTGCTCATTATAGGCAAAGTCGTTGTTGCCGGGCTGGAACTCGAGTAGTCGATGCAGCGTACGGGCAGGTCGCCCGGTCGCCTCGGTCATGCGCTTCGCCGCGCGACCAGTGGGCGCAGCCAGGGCGTAGGAAATTTGCTGAGCATCCAGGGTATCAAGCAGCGCACGGATAGTCGTCGTCTTACCGACACCCGGTCCACCAGTCAGTACCGAGACTTTGGAGACGTAGGCCAGCTTCACCGCCTCTTTCTGTCGCTCTGCCAGATGAATACCATGTTCCCGTTCTAACGCCGCAAAGGTGGTTGCCCACTCTCGCGTACGAACCGGCGGTAAGGGACTGGGCGTTTTTAGAATGAGGCGGAGACGGCGGGCGGTACCATTCTCAGCATAGTAAAATGGCGCAAGATACATGTGTTCAGCCTCGGCAAAAACCTCTCTATCAGAGATGAGTTGCTCCAGGGCTGCCTCCAACTGCTCAGGCGGCACTTCCAGAAGTCTGGCCGCACGATTAAAGAGATCCTGCTTGCCAAGATAACAATGACCCTCAGTTGAGGCCATATCTGAGAGCACATGCTTGATGCCTGTCATAAACCGTGGGACACCATCCCGAGGCAGCCCAAGCTGAACTGCAAGAGCATCAGCCGTCTTAAATCCAACTCCGCGAATATCACGCTCAAGCAGATAGGGATTCTCGCGTATGACATTAATCGACTGCTTACCATACTGGCGATAGATCTTGGTGCCCAGGGATGGCGAGACACCATATTCCTGCAGAAACAGCATCAGGTCGCGAATCTCTCGCTGCTCGGCCCAGCCATTGACAATCTGCGCTCGCTTTCCTGCGCTAATGCCCTTGACCTCTTCCAGCCTCTCGGGCTCGAGCTCGATGACGACCAGAGTCTGCTCGCCGAAATGCTCGACGATGCGCAGAGCGGTCTTAGGCCCAATCCCTTTGATCACACCGGACCCTAGATAGCGGCGTAGACCGGCCGCGGTCACTGGAGTATGGGTTACGAAGCTGGTTACTCGGAGGTGCCGTCCATGAACAGGGTGGGCCTGCCACTCTCCCGTTACTTCCATCAGCTCACCCACGTTGACGCCAACTAAAACGCCAACCAGAGTCACTAACTCATCTCGAAAGAGACGTCCACGAGTATCAGGTGCCAGGCGCGCGACCGTGAAATGTGTTTCCTGGTTGCGAAACACAATGCGTTCCAGCGTTCCTGCAAGTGTCGGCATATTGCTCCTGGACCTCTTCCAGACCTTCTCCTGACTTTTTCCCCTCCTGTTCGTATTCTGAACAGTAGAAACATTGTACCACTGGCAGTGCCAAAGAGCCGGCCACCTGGCCTGAGAGACACCAACGGCATGTTACCTGCGTACGCTTTCTGGCAAAACAAGATCAGGCATGCTATAACCAGCAATGAAGAGAAGAACCAGACATAATAGAGGTGATGGGTTGCGGCGGAAAGTCTTCGGAGATAGGGAAGGTAATATGACCAAGAGCAATGATGACAAGAACACATCGTCCCGAAGCCGGCTGAGAAGTCGCGCTCGAGAGATTCTTACGTTCTCCAACCTAACGAAATTGCCTTCCAACCTAGTGGTTGCTCGCAAATTCGTGAACGCGCTTGACTGGAAGGCGGCGCAATCGGCGGTTGAATCCGAATTACAGCACAAAGTGGCGTTACTTGGCCTGGCAAATTCCGGCAAATCCACTCTATTCAATCAATTGCGTGGCACCTACGCCTCAGCGGTCTCTACACAGGAAGGCACCACCAAAGCTCTGGTGCGAGGCTCCTTCGGCCCATTCGCTTTGATTGATACTCCCGGCCATCTCCCATCATTGCAAGAAGAGGCTATCAGCGAAGCTGCGGCAATTATCTATCTGTTGGACGCTACCAAGGGCATCCGCCCACAGGACATAAATGTCATCAACCAGCTGCGCTCGCAAAGCAAGCCACTGGTAGTGGCCCTCAACAAATGCGACACTCTTCCCGGTGACACCGACGAGGCGGCGGCTAAGGCTGCAGCGCAGTTACATCTTTCGGATATCATTCCTATCTCGGGACGGACCGGCGAGAACATCGGCGAGGAGTTGATACCAGCGATTATCGAGACCAGTCCTGAGGCTGCTCTGGCGCTCGGGCGCGAGCTGCCGCGTTACCGGCGCCAGGCGGCGCAGAAGCTGGTGCGATCGGCGGCGTTGGTGGCACTGGTGGCTGGGCTGGAGCCGATCCCTTTGGTAGATATCCCGATAATACTAGGCAATCAGGTCCGCATGGTTATGCGCATTGCCGCTCTGTATAATGAGCCACTCTCCGGCAAGCCGACTCGCGAGCTGGCTGCCACTGTTGCTGGCGGGCTGATATTCCGCTACATCGCCGAGGAGGCCGCCAAGGCAGTGCCTTTCGGAGGCGATCTGGTGGCCGGAGCCATCGCCGCCGCAGGTACCTGGTCACTTGGACAGGTGGCCACGGAATATTTCGATGGTGGCAAGAAGCTCTCACAACGCCAGATGAAAGACATGTTCACTCGCTTCTATCATCGCTACCGCGAGGAGGATGTCTATAAGCAACTCAAGGTTGAAGCGCAAGAGGAGAATCAGCGGCTTCTACCCCAGGGGTAATCCTTCATGTCATTAGATCACCGGCCTGTTCTGTTGCTACGGAACGGCTCGTTCTATACCATGAACCCAAGCCAACCTCGTGCTGATGCGGTAGCGGTTGATAGAACGTCAGGGCGCATTCTTGCAGTGGGGGATGACGCCGAGGTTCGGCTGCTCGCGGGGCCGCTTGCCGACAGCTTGAACCTACAGGGGCATACAGTTCTACCAGGATTCATCGACGCTCATGTTCACCTGGTTCACTATGCACAGTCACGCCTCGATGTAAATCTGCGTGGAGTGGAGTCTCTGGAGGCGGCAGTTGAGCTCGTCCGCCAGCGCGCGGCTCGTACGCCCACCGGCCACTGGATACTCGGACAGGGTTGGGACAAGAATCTCTGGGCCAGCAATCGATTCCCAAGCCGAACTGCATTGGATGTGGCAGTACCCAGTCACCCGGTTGCGCTCTGGGAGCATGCGCATCACGCAATGTGGGTCAATAGCGAGGCGCTGCGCCGTGCCGCAATCGACGCCGAGACGCCTGAACCGGCTTCCGGGGCGATAGGACGCGAAGCTGACGGAACACCAAGCGGCATGCTGTTTGAATACGGCGCTACTGATCTGGTAAACGCTATCGTTCCTCCAATTGAAGAGCGGTTACGGGAAACCGAGCTCCATAGTGTCCTGGACGAGCTGCTTCAGCGCGGCATAACCGGGGTTCACAATATTGAAGACGACGAAAGCCTCCGCCTTCTGCAGAGGCTACATAGCGCTGGCCTCCTACCTATTCGGGTGTTGCTCTATCTTCACAACCGTAGCCTTCCCCAGGCGCTCCAATTGGGCCTCGAGGCTGGATTCGGCGATGATTATCTGCGCTTCGCCGGCATTAAGCTTTTTTTAGATGGCGCACTTGGCCCACAGACTGCCGCTATGCTCGATCCGTACGAAAATCAGCCGGGTAACCGTGGTATCCTTACCATCCCGGAGCAGGAGGTAGCCCGTCTGGTTGCTGCCGCAACAGAGGGCGGTCTGGGGATAGCCATTCATACTATCGGTGATCGGGCAGTCCATACCGCCCTCGACGCTATCGAGTCTACTCTTCGCCAGAATGCCGGCAGCTCCGAGAAACGAGCGGGCACAGTTCGGCGAATCCGTCTAGAGCACGTACAACTTGCCGCTCCGCAGGATATTGAGCGTATGGCTCGCTTGGGCATTGTCGCCTCAGTACAGCCCTTTCACGCAGTGGTGGATCGAGATGTCGCCGAACGTCACTGGGGCAGGCGCCACCGGCGTGCCTACCCGTACCAAACGCTCCGAAAGTCCGGCGTACCGCTGGCGCTTGGCTCGGATCTGCCAGTAGATACCAGCGATCCGCTGCGAATCCTGCACGCGGCGGTTACCCGTCGAAACGATCAGGAGGCAGGTCGAAGTGCATGGGTGCCGGAGCAGGCACTCACCGTACCTGAGGCGCTCTGGGCCTACACCATGGGGGCAGCTTATGCTGGTGGTCAGGAAATGCACCAGGGATCGCTGGAGCCTGGGAAGCTGGCTGATATGGTAGTTCTTGGAGAGGACCCCTATGCCGTTCCGGCGAGTAGACTGGCCGAAGTTCCAGTCATAGCCACTATCGTCGGTGGACACCTACGGTATGGCAGACTAGAATAGCGGCAATATTTCCGTACTATTGGAAACGCGCCTCGTTGGCCCGTGCATAAGCCAGCCGTCGCCCAACCGAAGGGTGATTGTGCAACATGAATTCGACGATGCGCGGCGGCTCCAGCTCCGCTAGATTCTGGTTTGCCAGCCGGGTCATAGCGGCGATAAACGCCTGTGGATCACGGGTAGATTCCAGAGCGTACACGTCCGCTTGGTGTTCGACAATCCGGCTAAAACCGTTGGTAACTGGCAGCAAAACCAGGGCGAAGGCTCCCAGTGTGGCAGCCACTAGAGGCATGGTTGCCGGGTCGGCCAGCCCGTGATAGAGGCTCACCTGGCCAACGACGACATGCAGCACCCAGTTTACCAGAGCCAGTCCTCCTAACGTGGTCAGGGTTTCGACTAGGATCAACTTGGGAATGTCCCAGTGCACCTGATGTCCAAGCTCATGCGCTATCACAAAGGCGATCTCATCCTCAGTATAGCGATCGAGCAACGTATCTCCAATCACTATGCGCCGTGTGTTGCCGAGGCCGATTACCATGGCGTTGGCGGCGGTGGTCTTCGAACTCATATTCATCGAGTAGATGCCTCGCACCCGCGTCCCAGCCTGTGCGGCAAGCGCCAGAGCACGCTCCTTTACCTTACCCTCCGGCAGAGGAGTCAATTTGAAAAACAGCGGAAGAAAAATAACTGGCGCTAGGTTGGCCAGCAGCACGGTGACCAGGAGCATTGCCAGACCGGTCCAGAGCCACCATGTACTCGGAGCCACCGCCAGCAACAAATAAATGAACTCGACCGCGGCAAGCTCGAACGCGACGGCCAGCGCTACGCCTTTGGCGGTGTCGACGGCAAATGCCCGTAGTGACTGAGTGCTCTGCCCATAGCGGTGCGGCAGGATGTAACCACCATAATAAGTGAATGGCAGGCCAAGCACGAAAACCACTGCGTACAGAACAAGAAAGTAGGCAGCCACCAAGAGTGGGCTCCAGCCGGCTACCGGCTGCCAGTTTCCCGTCTCTGATAGGGCATTCCGCAGACCGAAGCCCAGGCCAAATACCAGCAAGACCAGTATCATCACTGCGCTGATTCCTAGGCTGATAAGTGAAAGCCGTTGGCGCTGGCGCGCGTAGCGTTTTGCCAGCGCCTGGCGCTCACGGTCAAGCTCGGGAGGATGCTGCGCCTCCTCCTGCAGAGACGTGCCCGTATCCTCCACCGCCAACAATCGGCAGAATCGACGGGGCGCCGTAGGCCACTGGCTCAAAGTATACATCGCTGAATTCTCCGACACTTACCATCGGAAGTAATGACATAAGGGAGCGCTGCCTCACCGGAGAAGCACGGCACCTCACGTCCCCTAGGGAATCAATCGGGCAGGTGTCCCACGACTATGTGGCTAAGCTGATCGGCGAGCACCGCGCCTTCGGCGAAGAAACATAGCTGCTCTACGGTCACGGTTTTGGTTCCCCCAAGCTGCCTATGCGCTATCTCGTAGAGACCTGGGCGACCTTCGGCTTCATGCACATCAAAACCCATGCGGCGCAGAGCAATTTGCGCCTCACCTTCGCTGAGGACGCGATCAAGACGCATAACATCTTCTCCCCACATAGATCATCAGGTTGCTAGCATCTCTCCTTGATCGCAACTACCTCTTCAACCTACAGCGCGTGACCACCTCACAATCCTCCAAAACCTGCACCTGGCACGCAAGTCGGGTCTGAGGATCGCGTTCCCTCGAAACGACGCCAAACTGATTCATTGCTGTTTCGAGCAATGTCTTGGGAGTGACCGCGCCGGCGGGCGAGATTCGGACCCGGTCAGTCCAGCAGAGGCCATTTCCGTGGCAGTTGGCAAGCTTAGAAATACCGAACCACATGCAGTAGAGTGGAATGTCGTTTTCTAGCGCTGCGTAGCGGAGTGAAGCGCCACGCTCGACCTCCACTGTTCGTCTTTCGTTGACAAAGGTAACTTTAGGCACAAACGTATATCCTGTCTCTGCGCTCTAGCTCCGCCGGACCGAACAGGGCATATTCCCTGTGCAACCACTGCACCTTAGGATGGCGGCCCGCACGTTTGACAACTCTACGTGAGTGTAACATAGCGCTGCTGCGCCGGTCAACGCAACAGCTCAAGCGACACTACGGTTCCCCTTCCCGGTTGCGAAGCAATATTGAGCTTGGCCTCGATGAGGGAGGCACGTTCGGCCATATTTAGCAGACCCCAGCTGCCGCGACTTTCATACTCATCCTGCAATTTTTGCACATCAAAGCCGGCACCATCGTCACGGACCGTTGCTACCAGTTTGTCCCCAAAATCGCGCACCTCGATCCAGCAGTTTGAGGCATTAGCATGCTTGATGGTATTGTTTGCCGCTTCCTGCATAATCGCAAATACCGTGAGCTCGACATTGTGCGAAAGCCGCTCACGATACTCGGCCGTCAGGTGCATACGTGGACTCGTATTTGTCTTGAAGCGCTCCAGGAAATGTCGCAGGGCCACCACCAGTCCGCCATTCTCCGCATCCAGCACCAGCGGGCGCAGATCAAAGAGCAGATTGCGTATCTCACGGGTGGTAGCTCCAGCAAATTCACGAATTGAAGCCAACTCTTTACGGAGTTCCGCCGGATTGGAGTCGACTAACTTCTCGGCATACTCGAGCGACATAACAATCTGTGCCAGACGTTGCGCCGGTCCATCATGGAGATCACGCCCAAGCCGCTTTCGCTCGTCTTCCTGAGCCTGGATAATCCGATCACGCTCGCTACGCAGCCGCCGGTATAGTTGGGCATTCTCGACGGCGGTAGCGGCTTGGGCAGCCAGTGTGCGGACCAGATCAAGGGTGCTAGCGTCAAAGATGGATGAATGGTCGGAGTGCGCGACCTCAAGTACACCACTCACCGTCCCACTGAAGATCATGGGCACGGCCAGAAGCGCTGTGGGCTCCACCCCTAGCAAGCGGGCATCCACGTCGATCGTGGCTCTGTCGAAGCGAGGATCCACCTGAGATTCGTTCACCAAGATCAAACTGCCAGTAGTCGCCGCATAGCCCGCGACGCCGGCATCAATACCAATGCTCGGACCAACCGTGAGGGATTCCTCCTCGGGTATCCATCCTGGCTGTGAATGAAGGGCCAGGTCGGCAGTGCTGAAGGCACCGCTGTCCATAGCAGTCTCCGCGGTTTCAATCGCCTGTACCGAAAGCGACGAGCCACTCGGGTGAACCAGATAGACAATGCTTACCTGAGCTGAGGTAAGACGCACCGCAGCCACAGCAATGCGCCGCAAGAGAGGGGTAAGATTGAGTTCAGCGGTCAGGGTATTAGCCACTTCCTGAAGCACCAGCAGAGCCCGCACCCGCTCTTCCAGCTGCTCGTAACGATGTTGAAGCCGATCCTGATCGCGGCTGAATTTATCCAAAGTAGATACCACATTAAGCGGCAAACCGCCGGTAACCCGTTCCGTGGCCATCGATAGCACCTTCTAGACCTTCGGGGGATACTCGCCAAGCTCCCGAACTAAGGTAAAGCCGACTCTTCCCCTCACCTGGCCATTATAGCGCCGGCTAGGCAATTGCACAAACTGGCTGGACCTGTGATATATCAGTATACCACGGGCCTGCTACGCCACTGGTCCACTGCACTGGAAGCAAACACCATACCCACCCCGACAACTGTGTAAAAATACCAGTAGACAAGGCACCGATTTTTTAGTACCTTAGTGCGTAACGGGGCAGTCGTCTGCACGAGAAGAACATACTCACGTAGGGTGGGTGATGCTGCTGCTTATATGTGACCTCTGAACTTGGTATGCAACCTTCTCGAGGAGGTATTTCGCCTCGCCGCGTACGTACCACTGGCGGTTTTCTCCGCCAGAGCGTTCACAGAAAGGTGACTAGTAACATGGGTATGGACCCACAGCAACCATCATACGGTAGTCCACCACCGTATGGAGGACCGGTGTCCCCTCAAGGCAGCCCTGGCAGCAAGTGGGGACCGACCTCGATGGGAATGGAAGCGCATATCGCCGCCGGCCTTTCCTATATCTGGATCCTCGGGCTCATTTTCTTCTTTGTGGAGAAGTCAAATCGATTTGTGCGTTTTCATGCGGCGCAAGCCATTCTACTGGGCATCGGCGGAGTTGTCCTCTTCTTTATAGTGATTGTCTTGGGTGCTATCTCAGGAGCTATCGCCAGCGTTGACAACACCGGAATACTCGCGCTTGCTTCTCTCTGTATTTTTACCTGCATTCCCAGTCTGCTGGGTCTTGGTCTGTTTGGACTCTCCGTCTGGGGACTGATCGCTGGCTTCACCGGCCAATATGTCAAGATGCCCATCATCGGCGACATTGCCGAGCGCTGGGCAGGCGGTCCTATTCCGGCGTAGGTCGCCAAACTACCGCGCGACTTTTCGCCCTGTAAGGTGGCGTGAGGTCATGGAAGGTAATATACGGTCATAGAGGGTGACCCAACATGCCAGTTGGGTCACCCCAAAGTCTCACCGGCGAAGTCCCACCAGAAGCAGGCTACCAGGCGTAAAGATCTGGAAATTTGCCTAACCCGGCACTTGACTGTTATTCAAGTGCCGGCTATACTGGGTGTATGGGGCTGACGCTTCCCCCAACTCTGGCAGAGGCAGCCTAAAGTCCCAGTCTCGCAGCCAAGGTGTGTTCCTCCAAATCCAGCGCATCTTTAGGAAAGCCAACCGTCGTAGACCCTTTTAGTTGTTCTCTTGGCGTTTGTGGTTCATCGCAGACAGGGTGAGCGTGGCGGTTCGAGCAGGCTATGATGTCCTAGCTACCCTACTCATACACACCGTGCTCCTGCTGCGCGCCCCCATACCCACCAGCGCCAAGCGGAGAATCTAAATGGGCAAGGCTGGGATCATATGAGTCCCCAGCAACCCGTTACCCGCTAACCCATTCGCCGACCCCAGAGCTATGTGACCGTCGTCCTTACACCAAGCACACCAGGGGGCACCATGGATTCTCAAGAGAACAGCAACCAATCACAAGATTTGCCGGAACCATCCAGCACCACCGTCGCGACCGCAGAAGATGAGCCACAGGAAGCGGCAACGCTCGCCAGTGACGCCAGTAGTGACGCTCCCGAATCTGAGCCTGCTGCCAGCAAAGAGACTGAAATCGAGCACCTACTAAACAATATGCACGACACCCTAAAAGAGTTGGCCGAGCATTTCTCGGCTACTGTGGACCATATCGGTGGCCTGCTGTCATCGGCGCGGCATACCACATCTCAAGCGGGCGCCGAGACCACTGATACACCGGCTACAGAAGCAACACCGTCGGAGGAAGTCGGAGAGGAGACAATAGCGGAGCAAGTACTCATAGTTAGCCAGGATAGCGATGGCGATGTGTCGATCGCTGAGCTGGTGATAGAGGTGGAGCCGGTGGATGAGGCGGATGCAGGGCCGGCGGATGAGGCGGATGCGGAACCAGTGGCCATGTCCGATGTTGTAGAGATACTAGTGGAAGTACCGTCGGAGGAGGCCGCCGAGTCCCTTGCCGAGCTGGCCACCGAAACGCCATCCGCCGGAACCGAGGTTGCTACAGGCGACACTGAGAGCGCCACCGACACACTAGTGGCCGTTGGCGAGGACGTAGAGGAAGAGACCGAAGCCCCAGTCGGAGAGGCTCCGGAGGCAGATGGAATAGATAGCGATTCTCCAGCCGTCGCGGTAGAAGCAACAGCAGTCCAGCAGGAAACGGCGGAGTAGCTGCCGTTGCGTAACGGCCGGCAAGCACCACGCGGCCTACACTCGGCGGTCGAGACGCTTTCTACCGGGGGCGGAGAAGGCGTCTCTCCAAGTCAGAAACCGCGCGGGCGCGGTTCGTGCTCCATGTACAGGAACAACGGTTGGGGAGGTACAACGTAGTACCTCCTCAGCCGTATCTTTTTGGGCGCCTTGCACATCTGGGTCGGCATGTTGCATGCTTCACTCGGTAACTCTGATCATTCTTGTCAGGTCAGGCGAGTTCCACCTAAAGTACATAGTAGAAGGCTGCAAATGGGTGAGAGCCACCAAGCATATGGGCAATTCAGGGCCCGACTCGATGCCGTGCTGCGCGAGAAGAACCCCGATCACCTCAGAGATTTTCTCGTTTCGGAGGGGCAATGGCCGGAAGATACCACGACCGATACTGTGGCGGCGCTGTGGATGATGATCGCTGCTAGTCCAGCACTGGCCGATCAGCACGCTGAAGCTAAGCGCTGGCTCCTTTCACACGGGCATGAAGCCGAGGCGAGGGCTATCTTCGGCGAACCCAAGGCGATGCGGAGCCACCAGCGGCCTACTCGACAGAAACGACCTTGAACACTATGCAACAGACCGGCCAAGAGCCATCTCCCGCCGCCGACCTCCCGACTCCACCCGGGGGCCGCCAGATTCACCAGGCGGCATTTTCAGCGTCGGAGTCGTTGTCGCAGCGTGGTATCAGCAAACAGTTACGGGCGGCTGTGGTAGAGATGCGCCCCAAGCAATGGACCAAAAACGGTTTGGTGCTCCTGGCGCTGGTTTTTTCGCATAATCTGACCAACCTACCGGCGGTGAGCAGGGTGCTGCTGGCCTTCCTGGCGTTTTCGCTAGCCGCCAGCGCCGTCTATATCATCAACGACCTCGCCGACCGCGAAACCGATCGCGTACATCCTACCAAATCACGGCGCCCGATAGCTTCAGGCCAGCTGTCGATTCCCGCCGCCGGAATCACGGCTTCCGCCTGCCTACTGGGCTCCTTAGGATTCACCTACTGGTTGGTAGCATACGCATTGCCCGCGGTGGCGGATCCATTTCTCCGCTGGGGAGGCGCGTCGCGGCTCTTTGTCGCTACCATTGCAGGCTATATCGTGCTAAATCTCCTTTACACGTTGTGGCTTAAACACCAGGTACTGTGGGATATCTTTATCATTGCCGCTGGATTTGTATTGCGTGCTCTCGCCGGTGCCATTGCGATTCCGGTACCAATCTCACCCTGGTTCTATCTCTGCACTACCTTTTTGGCACTGTTTCTGGCGCTCGGCAAGCGGCGGGCTGAACTGGTCCTGCTCAGTAACGACGCGGCCAACCACCGCAAGAACCTGCGAGAGTACTCCCCGCAGTTGCTCGATCAGCTCATGTCGGTGGTTGTGACCTGTACGCTCATCACTTACTGTCTCTATACATTCCAGGGAGAGAACGGCTATCCCACTCTTATGGTGACGATTCCCTTCGTCCTGTTCGGAGTGTTTCGCTATCTATACCTCGTATATGTGAAAAACGAGGGAAGCCATCCCGATGAACTGCTTTACCGGGACAAGCAGCTTCTAGGCGCCGTGGCGCTCTGCATACTGGTCATCCTGGCGTTGTTATACGGTGCGCCGCTTCTGCGCAGCTAGACCTTTATTAGACCAGAACTCGCCGGAAGAGATTTGAGCTGAACAAGTGCGCTGGATCGTAGCGTTGCTTCAACATTTGAAATCGAGCCAGGTCTTCAGCCGGATACATTCGCCTCGCCTGTGCCGCCGTCAGGACGCCGTCTTTTGCAAAGTAGCAGCGACCGTCATGATCCAGCAGCACTTCGTTGAGCTCGTGGATGAGGCGCAAAAGCGCGGCTTCTTGACCACGTCGTACGGTATAGTCCAGAGCCAACGAGTAGCCGTCTACCAGGTAGGTCATGAGAAAGTCGCTCTTGCGATGCTTCTTGAGCACAGCAAACGAAGGAACAATACCAGCGGCATGTGAGCGAGCGAGCAAGGTCTTGAACACGCTGGCGGCAGTCTCCTTTGGCACCATGCTCTGGTGCTGTATCAACCCGCGTGGACGGTACGTATCACGCCAGTTGGGGATGGCATCTAGCGGAAAGTTGCCGTCTACATAGGTTTCGTAGCCCATCTCGCTGGGGCGCCGACGGCTACCACGAAGCCACTGAAAACGATTCGCCGCCCACACTCCGGGCCTGCTGACCATCGGTTTTGCAAGACGAGGAACCAGTCCGCTGGGAAGCGACTGCGGCAGCCTGCGACTATATTGACCCTTCACACAGAGACTCTCTTCCGGCGAAAGATCTTCACCAGGGAGCAGATCGCGTCCAGCCTTTAGGAGGCCTCTTCCCAGCTGTGCACCGGTAGCGCTGGTATCTACCCAGCCTACGATGTCGGTTGCCCAGTAGGTCGCCTCCTCCACGGCCGCCAGCATGGCGTCCAGCGAAGGGTACGCACGCTGTATCTCAGCCAGCCGACCCGAGTAGATGCGGCGCGCCTGTATTGTCAGCGATGTAACGACTCCAAACAGGCCGAGACCGCCGATAGCGGCATTGAAGAGATCGCTGTGCTGCTCGCGGGAACAGGTAAGGACCTGTCCTCCTGAGAGTAACAGATCAAAAGAGAGCACATAGTCGCCGAAGCAGCCAATGCGCCAATTATTCTTGCCATGTACATTGCTGGAGGCTGCACCGCCAAGTGTTACCGCGCTCGCACCCGGCACCACACTCGGCCACCAGCCGGAGGAGATAATATGTTGCCAGAGCTGGGCGATCGTGACTCCCGGCTCGGCAGTTACCAGTCCCGTTGATGAATCCCACTCCAAAATGTGATTTAGACGGGAGAGATACAGCACTACCCCTCCCTCATTGAGAGCGGCATCGCCGTAGCTAAATCCCGAGCCCCGTAGCCCGACGGTAAAACCACCCTGGCGGGCCCGCTCAAGCATCCCAGCAATATCCGAAACATGCCCCGGAGCCAAAGTACGGCAGCTAGCTACATCTCGCAGCCCCCAGCCGGTCAGCTCTTCTTCCCGCCACGGTCGTGTTGTCACAACGGCTCGCCTTATCTTCGCTACCTATGATTTCATCTGTCCGACCTCGAAAAACAGCGCGGCTCAAGCTATATGGGAAGACGCACCAATATGGAGGCGGGCAATGCCCGGATAATCAGCATGACTGGTCTCCAGTAGCCTGGAACATACGCTACCGGTTTACCACTCTTGCAGAGACGAGCAATGGCGATGGCAGCGGCATCGGCTGAAATGGTGAGCGCCTTAGGCAATTTCAGGCTGGAAGTCATTGGCGTCGCGACGTATCCCGGCTTCACCGTCACCACACGCACGCCAGTGCCCCGCAAGCGATAGCATAGCGACTCCATGTAGGTTGTCAAAGCGGCCTTGGAGGCCATGTACGCGCTGTTTCCCTTGCGCCCGCGTTCACCTGCCACCGATGATATGCCCACAATCGTGCCCTGCCCGATGCGCTTCATGATCTCGGCAGATGCGCTCATCCACGCCATAGCGCCGATGAGGTTGGTCTCCACAGTTCTCCGCTCTTCCGTGAATGTCCAGTTGCCTTGCTCACCTGGGGGCATGATACCAGCGGCATAGACAACAACTCTCAGCTCGCCGCCATCCTGCCCGGCATCACGCCGGATACGATCGAGCAAATTGGCCACAGTATCATAGTCACACACGTCGTGCGGATAGGCCCTTGCGACTGGGGCGACAGACTTCTCGCCTCGCGCGTTTAGATCGCCGGCCAGCGCAGCAAGTTTTTCGGCCTGCCTGGCAGCGAGAGCTACCTGGAAACCCTCCTCCACCAGCCGCCGGGCCAGCGCCGCACCCATTCCGGTAGAGGCGCCGATGATGATTGCGAGTGGTCGTCCCGCACGAGTAGATGTAGCCTTCTTCACTGCTTACTTTTCCGCTCTTTCGCGGCCGTACCACGACAAACAGCTCAAGCGTAGCGGCGTTCCGATTCATTGGGCCGTACTGCGCCCGCTGCGTGGCTGGTGTGACGGGCTCCGCTAGCCGCAGTCGCGGCAGCCCGGCTGCCGGCAGTGATAGCCGGCGGCGTCGAAGCCCACTCGGAGAGCCAGCGATCTAATGCCTGGGCACGATACAGCGCCTTTTCCGAACCCTTGATCTCGTTACACTTGCGATGTGCCGGCACAAGATTGTGCACCTCATGCTCGCCGCCGTCGGCCAGCGCAACCACATGGTCGAATGAGAGATCGTTCAGCGTGACTACTCCGTGGCAGAGCGCACAACGCCAGCGTCCCTCCGCGTCAGCTGATTGGTCCAGAATGTGCGCTAGATCCACCGCACGCACCGAGCCGTGTACGCCACGGCGCCGTGCACCGCTGTTTAGTCGCAGTGCTCGCCGCCTTACGATATCCATCATCCAGTCATCGAATTTGGATGGCCATTGCCGGGGCTCGAGATGGCGTGCCGGCATTACAGCCGCACTCGCAGGCCGCATGGGAGTCACCACCGTGTTCGTCCGGCGAGGAGACATCAGCTTTCGCTCGCTATGTGCATCTCGACGGGGAGCCTCACGGCTACTGTGTATCGCTCTTGGTCGTTTCGGCAGCGGATACGGCGGCGTTACTGAGGGCGTGCCGGTGACGCCGGCATGATCTGGGCGACTCTGCTGATGGTAATTACTCGAAGGCGGAGCACTTTCGCCGCTCGCGGGAACAAGTGAATTTGCAAGCGATTCCGATTTGGCGACACGTGGCAATGGAGGAAGAATGGCCGGGTGACCGGGCCAAGCACTCCTGGCACTCCATGCGCTCCAGGGGTTTACCGCGGTCACATTCGCAAAGGTATTATAGGTAACCTGGATATTCAAACTGTTAAACTTTCTGCTCCTTCCACATCGACTACACCGTTTGCATCAGTTACACTGTTCGGCACGGTATACGATGGGCTCTGTGGGGTCGCGCAACCAGCCTCTCACCAGTAAGTATCGCGCAGAATCTCGCATTCTGTCAAGCATCCTAGCCTGAAGATATGAGACGGGCCACTGCAGCCGAAGCTGACGTCTGGAGCAACCTGTCACAGAAGCAGAAGGCCACGACGTGCCGCCAACGTGACCGCTTCGGTACGGCTGGCAGCGCCAAGCTTGAGCATGATGGATGAGACATGGAACTTGGCAGTGTGCTCGGTTATATGCAGACGCGAGGCAATTAGTTTGTTCGGCAGTCCCTGCGCCAAGAGCTGCAAGACCTCAAGCTCTCGCGCTGTCAGGGCATCAGTAGGAACCACATCGCCAGGTAACCGTAGTGGTGTGGCAATCGCTCTCTGTTCGTGAGTAGAGAGCATCTCTCCTGCCAGCCGACGATCCAGAACCACTAGTCCATTACCGACAGCAGTAATTGCAGCGACGATCTCTTCCCTGCTGGCATCGCGAGGAAGAGCGCCAAACGCCAACCCATATTCCTGGGTAGCGCGAACCACTGCGCTCAGCAGTAGTGTCGCGTGAGGAGGGGCCTCCCGTGCTTGGCTGCGTCTACCCTCAGGTTCGGTAAGGCTGATAACCACCAATCCACCGCTTGGGGCAAGCAGGCCAAGCCATCTACCTATGATCTCGGGCTCGACAATGCCATCGAGATCGGCCAGTACGACATCCACTCCCTCACTAGAATTGCCGGCTGATAGCTGCGAGTTGGTTGGAGTAGAGTCGCGTGTCTCTGCGAGCAAAGCTGCTGGCCCTACCTCACCGACAACTTTCCAGTCAGGCTGGCTTTGTACGAGTGAGGCCAATCCCGCCCGTATGGTTGGATATTGCGCCACGACAAAGACACGCATCGGCCTACCCCCGACTCACTTGATACCTCGCGGAGCACGAGGCCAAGATCAGGCCGCTTTCCGAACGGCCGGCATTAGCGAGAGTTCGAGACGCTCACCCGCGCGCAAGACGGACAACGTAAGCGATATACCGCTTGCGGCGCCATTGTTCACATTGTTCAGCAATCGCGATAACAGCCGAGCATCTCGTATAGTATGGCCATCCAGCGCCAGAAGGGCATCCCCAGGTAGGAGACCAGCTGATTCCGCGGGGCTATCCGGCGCGACACCAGTGATAAGGACGGCAAACTCCTGTTCAACCTGCGCACGCTGGCGCAGAGCAGGGGACAATGGAACCGTCAACACCTCGACTCCCAGATAGACTGGTTCGGTCTGCTGGTCAAGACCCAGGAGGAATTGTCGAACGACCCGGCTGGGAATGGCAAAACCGAGGCCACCTCCAACCATGGCATTCACTCCGACCACGTGTCCGTGCGCGTCGACCAGCGGACCACCGGAATTTCCGGGATAGAGGCGGATGTCAGCCTGAATCACCTCGATACCATGAAAATGGGCACCCATCCTGGGGTTCCGATCCCCCGGTACTTGAGCCTCAGCCGGCTCAAGGGACATGGCCTCATCGGCCGGGGCACGAGCCGCGACGACACCTATCGTCACCGCACCCTCACGCCCGAAGGGATTGCCTATTGCCATGACTAGCTCGCCTACGCGCAGCGCCGATGAATCGCCGATCTCTGCCGGGCGTAGTCCCGGGGCGTTGACACGCAGCGCAGCCAGGTCATACTCCGGTTTGATATCCGTGACCCTGGCCAGTACGGTCTGTCCGGTCGCCAGCTTCAACTTGAAAGTATCTTGATGTCCGGCGCGCACAACGTGAGCGTTAGTGATGATAGTAGCTTCGGGGTCACCTGCACTTGCAGGCCTGTCCACCTGCCAGATAATCCCGGAGCCGATGCCACGTTCGCCGGCCTGTACTTGGACGACACTCTCCCTTAGGTTGGTGGCCAATCCCGCCAGCGCTTCAGAGAGTTCGATTGGTATGGTCATGAATTTTTACTCCATAGCGCTCATGTATCTACTTACGCTCGCCGACAATGATTGTCAGATCAATCGGCTCGCCGCCGCGTAGAATCTTAACGGCCAGCGGCTGGCCGACCTTGTCGCCGCCGAGTTGAGCTCGTAAGGTCTCGGCGTCGCTGATGGATTGACCAGCCAGGGAAATGATCAGGTCGCCCAGCAGCAATCCACCTTGTTCCGCCGGACTCTCAGGCTCAACGTTGAGAACCAGCAGCGCCGTCTCCTGGGTTAGGCCGTTTTTGTCCTTCAGTGCTGCTGGTAGCTGTGCCTGCTGCGTGCCAACACCCAGGTAACCTCGCGCCACCCTTCCGTGTGCCAGCAGTGTGCCAGCCACGCGCCGCAGGGTCGCAACCGGCACCGCACTGCTGCTGTGCCGCGTCAGGTGTGAACTATTCAACCCTACGACATGTCCGGCAAGATCCACCAGTGGACCGCCGGAAAAGCCGGGATAGAGCGTGACGTCAGCATAAATGACCCCCTCGATCTCGCCGCCCTGCCACGAACGGCGTGGGCCATCCAGCGCGCTGATCGCGCCGAAGGAGACGCGTGGACCATCCGTCCCTGGCCGGCCAATCGCCAGCACTAGGTTGCCAACGTGCACGCCCTCGCCCACCTCCGCGGGCACGCTACCTTCACCAAGCTCACCACCGGTCAGACGAATAGCGGCGAGATCGGTGCTTGGATCGCGCCCGATGAGCTGCCCTTTGATCTGGCGGCCATCCGGTAGAGTGATGGTAATGTCGTCCTCTTTCTCGACTACGTGGTCGGCGGTAAGCACGATGGTCTCGTTGCCTTCCCGCCACAGAATACCAGTCGCCGATTGGCGTGGTCGCGCCGCCAGAGTGACAATTGATCGAGATGCTCGCGCTACTACGTTGGCCAGCTCATCTGAAAACGCGCTTAGTGCGGTTGCTGCCGATGAAGTGCCGGGATTTGCCGCTTCGTTGGACTCAGTCATTGGTTTTCCTACCCCTCAAGTCTGTCTCATGTGTATCAATTTGGCACTGCTGAATTCGTAACTCGAGTATCCCAATACTCGACTATCAGCTGTGTACTGTATCAACAGCGTATGTCACGGCCACGGTAGCAGCACCCCCCGTTGGAGCAGCAGATGCGCTAGTCGTTTGGGTAGGCGCCAGAGCTTGGGGCTGGGAGCCGGGTCGACCCAAAGCTGGGATTCCAGGCACTAGCTGGCCTCGGCGCTATGAGGTTGCAGTACCAGGCGCATTACCGTAAGGAAAAGCATCGACGCTGAAGCCGCAAAGAAGATGGAGCGCATCCATGCCAGTCCAGCATCACTTCCGGAGAGCAATCCGTGCAGCGTTACCAGCACAAAAACTACGAAACTGATGTAGTGCAAGCCACGCCAGAGCTGGCGAGACAGAAATCGGCGCAACCAGGAGCTAGCCAGTACAATCAAGAGGGCATAGAAACCCAGTACACCAAGGCTCACTCCTAACGGTTGATAGGGCTCTCCAAAAGGCAACAACAGATTGGCAAGCGAGAATGTGATAAAGGGATCGAAGAGCAAAACTCCCAGGTGTAACGCGACAAAGGCGGCAGCTAACAGCGCAAGAAACTGGTGCGCCTCATCGACTACCCACGAGATGCGTTCGCCCAACTGCCGTGCCAGGCTGCCCACAATGCCGAGGTCCACGACCATTGCCAGTAAGACATACGCTGAGACTCCAGCCGCACGTGTTACATACCACAGAGTTGGATCACTGGACCCACTGGTGCTCGTGGTGCCGGCCAGACGCGAGAGCAGTACCGCACAGAACGCTACTTGCATACTTCTTTCATATCAGACTATAAATCACCCAGACTATCGCTAACTATCGCTCAGGCGGGACAGATCAGCAGGAATGGGCAACTCTGGCAAGTATTCGGGTCCGGTCGGGGCGGATAGAAACCGCTCTCGATTCCCGCCAGCACTTCATCAAGCTCCTCGCGCAGCTTGGCCAGCTTACGCTCATCCAGAATGACACGGTCTACCTCGCCGGTGGTCAGATTGTGCGAATAGAGCTGTGGAGCCGCAGCTCCAGACTCCTGGGCCGCCAGAGCATAGAACAGCGCATGCAAATCCAGCTTACCTGGGCCGTTGTTCCCCAAGCGATGCCGCACCAGTCGAAGTGGCACAGCCGGCATCGAAGAGGCTGCACCTCGTTCCACTCGATCCAGGACTACGCTCAACTCGCGGCCTTTTACCTGAACCGTCACCTGTTCATCGAAACGAGTCTCCTCGGCATCGAAACCCGGTCGACCTGTCTCTTGCCCCGGTAGAGGAGATTGGCGGGCAGCCATGTCGGTCCAGGCTCGCTCTATCACCTGCCTGCCATGCCGCCGATAGAGTTCCAGAAACGCATCTCCCGAGATGCTGCTGGGCATACCCGGCTGGCCCACCTCGACTCCTTCATCTTTTCCATTCTGCATACACCGCTCTTGCTCCAACCGCTTGGCCCATTCCCTTTCGAAGAGCGTGAGCGCTTCGTGAAGTCCGACCTGAACCGGCTTCCCTCCGGCTGCACGTCGACTTGGCCGGGCAAAGCGCTGCTGCAGTCTGTAGAGCGCGGCGTGAAGCGCGTGGCGCAAGGTCGCCAGTCCAATTTCGCGCGGTTGCAGCTGATATACATATCGGTAGGCATATTGGCGTGGGCAGCGCTGATACATTTCGACCTCTGAGTGTCGCACCGGACCAACTACCCTCGCAATCCCCGCCGGAGGCACTGAAGTGAAGACGGTCGCTTTGGTCTCTCGAATGGAAGAGGCGCGGGCAAGCGCACCGGTGTCAGCCAGGGGCGCTGAATACAGCCATTGTTCGACCAGGAGGCGCTCGCCAAGGGCATCCTTGATGGGCGAGAGAAATGGAGATGCTTTATAGCGCATGCGGCCATAGTATTCTGCTCGGCTTAAGACTATCTCATCCCGTGCCCGGGTGAGCGCCACATAAAAAAGGCAGGCTTCCTCCGCCAAATGGGCGCTCGGATCGCGTGCCGTAAGCGCCTCGTCCTCGCCAAGTCCAGGCAACAGCGGAACGCTGTTGCCGCGCTGTTGCATTGGGAAACGCCGGTCGGCCAAACCCGGAAGATAGACTACCGGGAACTCCAGCCCTTTACTGGCATGCACAGTCAATATACGCACGCTATTCGCGTCCGTACCTGGCCCATCCGGAAAGCCGGCGTTCTCCTGGCGCAGTACCAGCAGCACTCGTATATAGTCGAGGAAGGCCGCCCAGTCGGCATATCTCGATTGAGGCGATATTGGGGAAGCCGCCGCGGACCTTGCCCTTTGCGACTGCTGCTGATCCTCGAAGGCGCGAGCCAACACCAGCAACTGGGCTAAACTGGCGCTTTCGGGTCCCGCGACCGATCCAGAGAGAGACTGCATCTGATATTGACCCTCTGGAAGTACCCAGTTTAGCAAGTGCTGTCCGATATGCGTATAGCTAAAGATATAGCGCGCTATCGCCATAAAGGCATCCGGAGCTTGCCGTAACTCTGCGAGGATCTGAGCCAGAGTACGCAGTCCCTTGCGTCCAGAAGGCGTTAACGAGTCTACCATGTCCAGATGCTGCAGCAGAACAGCTAGCGGCACCTGATGAGTTGCACGCGCGACCCCTAGGACCGCTCGTGCCTCTGGTTGGCTAAATGCGTGGTCGGATATATTTCCGGCTCGCAGTAACCCGCTGCCGCTGAGGTCCCCAAGCAAGCCGAGAACTGCCAGAATGTCTTTGACATCATCCTGCTCCAGGAGCGGTGTAGCTGTGCGGCTGGGGATATTGGCAGCGGCGAGCGCGGAGGCTACGCGCTGGCATTGCCTGCGTGTTCGGCATAGGATTACCTGTTCGCCAAAAGAGCGCCCCGACTCGGTTCGAAGCAAGATCTGCTGAGTCAGTCCAGCCAGCTCGGCGGCCTCGCTCGGAGCGGTAGCCAGCGTGATGGTCGCACCAGGGCCCTTGTCATAGCCTGCGCGAGCCGCCTCCAGTGGGGTTCTCTTTCCACCAAGCGCGGCAGCGGCTACAGCTGCCGCCGCTACCAGGATATCTGGAGCCGAGCGATAATTGCGGCTGAGCGCCTCTACCCGAGCTTCAGGATAATCGGTAGTGAACTGTGCCAGATTGGCGGGCGAGGCTCCGCGGAAGCGGTAGATTGCCTGGTCGGCGTCGCCCACTGCCCACAGCGACGTCGCTCCACCGCTAAGGATATGGAGCAGTGCACCCATTGCCCGATTGATATCTTGGAACTCGTCAACCAGAATGTGCTGGTATCGGGACCGAACCTGACTCAGGACCTCCGGCCGCTCGGTTAACAGCTGTACAGTCAAGCGGATCAGATCGCCAAAATCAGCATCGCCACGGGCAAGCAGCATCCTTTGATAGCCAGTGTAGACCATGGCCGCTTCGATTGCTCGCTCAGCGGCGATGCGCTCATCGGCCGTCTGGGCTCTGGCGGCCATGCTTTCCGCTATGCCGGCATATCGCTCGGGTCCGGCCAATTCATCCTTGGCCCGCGAAATCGCCGCCAGCAAAGCCGGGAAATGCAGGCCAGGAGCAGCCAGCGGTTGGTAGTGATGCAACACCAGTTCCCCGGCAACCTGCCGAAGTAGGAAATAGCCCTCTGTCTCGCTGATCAGCCGAAAATCAGGACGGAGCCCAACCAAGGGAGCATAGTGACGTATCAGATCAGCGCAGAACGCATGAAGAGTGCTCACTGTCGGCATAGCCGTCGGTGCAAGCAAGCTGTTCGCATTCGCCTCCGGCTGGAACAGGATAGCGAGCCTCCCACGCATTTCGCGAGCCGCCTTATTTGAGAAGGTGAGCGCTAAGACGGCATCAGCTGGAATACCGCACTCCTCGACCAGGTAGGCAACTCGACCTACCAACGTGCTCGTCTTGCCGGTGCCGGGACCGGCAATGATAAGAGCCGGAGTTCCGGTGGTCGCCGCACGCTGTTGGCTTGCGTCAAGCAGTACTGGAAAAGTGGGCACGCCGATCTCTTTACTTCGGCCGGCGGTAAGCCCATCTCCGAACACAGTTCCCGTCTGGAGCAGGGCTGCCAAGCTACGCAGCACTACGTCCTCTGAGACACCAAACTCACGCGCCAGCCCCCTGGTGATAGCCCCTCGTCTGCTACCCCCAAACGCCGTTTGTTGCCCGGCTCTAGCCAGGTAGCGGGAGAGAAGGCGCTCCCGGGGGAGTAAGAGATCGGCCGCGAAAATATTGGCCTCGCTCTCTCTTTGGGCACGGGCACTATAGGCTTCGCCGGGCCGCAAGATTTCCTCTCCTGCGGCCAGAGCTGTCAGAGGGGAATCAAGATCCGTATCTTCACAGCCACCACCGGTCTCAGGCATGAGGAGATCCTGGAGCAGATCCTGGGAAGACCACGCAGCCGACAATCCAGGCAGCTTCTCCAGGCCGCCGGCGCGATGCAGAACGGCGTGGCCAATCTCATGGGCAAGCGTGAAGCGGCGCACCGGCTCGGCCAGGTCCTTGCGAAGGAAAATAAGGTTTTCTCCCGGCTCCAGCCAGCCGTAGGTTCCTTCTCGCCGACTTGCGGGATGAAACAGCGCTACCTGGAGCCCTAGGAGTTCCCCAAGCCGATCCACCTCAGTCGCTGCCGCACCGGCTTCCGGGTTCAGTCCATCTTGCTCCCCGAGCCAACGCAGGAGTTGTGCGGCGGCGAGACGAGCCCTCGGTCCACCATCCACTAGCAAATCTCCTTGTCTCCTCCAGCGCCGCAACTCGCTGGTTCTATTCTATCATAGACTACCAGGCGACCAGTGTACTTTCAAGGTGATGTCACCGGCAGGAAATTGACAACCAGACAGTCTTAGGAATCCCGCTGGCTTTGCGAGATGAAATCGGCTATGCTGCGGATGAAGTGTTTTGGATGAAGGGATGGTTAGGCCGAATGGTGCGGGTAGGCAGAAGCTGGCTGGAACGGACGGTCAACCATAGGGCATTCCTCGGACTAGGCACCAATCTTGGAGACCGGCGACGCCAATTGCTGCAGGCAGTGAATCTGCTGGCGGAGTGCATGGCTGTTGAGCTTCTCTCTTCGGTCTATGATACTGCGCCGATGCAAGTAGTTGACCAACCTCGCTTTCTCAACCTCGTCTGCTCGGTAAGAACAGACTATACGCCTGAGAACCTGCTGAGGCTGCTCAAATCGATTGAACGGCGGCTCGGTCGCGTTGCCGGTCCCCGCTTTGGACCGCGCGCCATCGATATCGATCTCTTGTTCTACGACACGCTCGTGCTTGAATCACCCACGCTTACGGTGCCACATCCGCGCATTCCTGGCCGAGCCTTTGTGCTGCTGCCACTCGCGGAGATAGCCCCTACCCTGGAACATCCCGTGCTTCATGTCGAGATCGCGACCATGGCGGAGGCAGTCTCTCCTGCCGACGTAATAAAGCTGGGGCCCTTGTTTACCCCGACCGGCTAGAGTATAATCTGCCCCGTGACAGACTCGGGTGGGCTGTTCGGCTACCGGTATGTATATTTGATACATCATTATCTAGGGTTTCCAGCTTTATCCAATGTTATCCCGGCTTTTGACGCAACTCCTACTAATTAATGAAATAGGGAATGCAGGTGTCAAACGGTAGTGTCTTTAGCGGTCGGCTCGAAGAGTTCCGTCTGGTTGAATTGCTTCAGATGATGGGGCTTGGTTCGAACACAGGTGCCCTGCATCTTCATCAAGATAACGGACGCACCGGTCTGATTTATTTTGACAGTGGCATGCTGGTAAGTAGCACTGAGCTTGACACTGAGGCGCTCACCTTAGGGCACGTACTACAGCAACTTAACCTTGCCCGTGCCACCCAGCTTGAGCATGCGTTTCAGCTCCAGACACAGGATCCCCTGGGAAAACGCATAGGTGAGCGTCTAATCGACCTAGGAATACTCACGCAAGAACAGTTGACTCATGCGCTTAAGACTCAGACACTGTGGACCGCGCGTGAGCTGGCTCTGTGGCGGTCTGGGTCCTATGAGTTCCACCCCGGCGAGCATTTGCCGGTCAATACCAGTGCTCATCGTATCGATTCAACCCACGCAGTCATGGAGGTCTTGCGCTATGAGCACGAGTGGGACAGTTTGCAACCGTTTTTACCCCAGGGAATGCGCACCCGTATCTCTATGGCGTATGAGCCACCCGTCGGCCATCCACTGCAATTCCATGCGGTTGCTTGGCGCGTGATCTCACGCGTCAACTCACAGCGCACTGTGAGGCGGATTGCAACCTCGCTACATCAACCGGAGGTTGATGTAGCGCGCATGATTGGCCCTCTTATAGAAGAAGGACTGCTAGTTCCGGTAGGGGCGGAGGGTGTGCCCGGTCTGCCCGAAGAGGCTGCCCGCCTGAGTATGAACAACTTTGACCTGTTCAGCTTGCTCATTGGTATGGAGCAGGATTGGTTGAAGCGCAAGACGCCTTTAGATCATCTGATAGCGCTAGCCAACTTTGTGAATCGAACTATGAAAGCTCTAGAAGATGAGTGTGAGGAAAACGGTCTGAGTCTAGCACCGGATACCCTGCTGTCGATCCTGTCACGCGAGGATCTTTTGGGACTGGATAGTTATCGGTTCCGTATCGCACACAACCGCATCGACGTTGACCACTTCTCGGCCTATTGTCGAGAAGCGCTGGAGAACTCAACCAGAAACGCTATAGGCACCGCCAAGGCATTCTATGAGCAGTTTGCCGACCTGCTTCAGGACGCGCTGGTAGCCGCTTTTCAGGCTATTAACTCACGCGTGGCTTCGCCAATCGAGCGCGCCCAGAATCAGGAGGCGTGGGAAGCGCTGTTCCTCACTCTGCATGGCGAGCCTTTGGATACCGTCTAAAAGCAAGCTACATCTTCGATTGTCTTCGATTGTGGAGAAAGGAGTATATCTATGCCGCCTATGGCGCCGTCAGCAATTTCTAGAGTGGAGCAGCACACTATGGACAGCGACACATCAGTTCAATCGGGTTATGTAGATCGAAGTATAATGTTGATTGACGACTCCCTCGCAGTGCGGCGAATTATTGAGGCAAGCTTCTCCCGAATCGGCATTAGTACCACCACCTTCCCTGACGGACTCGTGGCGATTCAGGCCCTCGCCAAGCGAGAAGTCGCAGTTCCTGACCTCCTACTCCTGGACATTGGCCTGCCCAAAATGACTGGGTATGAAGTAGCTCATATACTACGGGGAAATCCTGCCTTTGCCGATATGATCCTTGTCATGCTCTCAGGCCATGACGGCATGATTGATCGTGTCCATAGCCGGCTTGTAGGGGCCAGGGACTTCATTCGCAAACCGTTTCGTGTCTCGGAAGTCATTAAGACCGTCTGTGCTCTGCTGCAAATACCACACCCTCAGTAGCCACATATCAGCTATATATCCAATGCCGCGAGCCACGCGCGATCGGTATGTTTCTCTTTGGCAGCGAGGGGTAGGTGTATGGGCGACGGATTCAGAAAAGAGCCGACTTCACCAGAGATACCTGGATACCTTGCGCAATTACCAGCGGCGGCACGCGACCATTCCGGTGACGCTACCCACCACTTGCTACACAGTGTTTATACTGGAGCAATATCTGGCGAACCCCGGATTGGGACCGAATATCTGCTGTTTGCTTGCGCGGACGTCCCCTGCGCCGTGGCGCTCAAGGCTCTGCGCGAGGTACGCCCTTCATTACCACCCGTGGTGCCGCTGCCGTTCAGCCCCGATTGGCTGATAGGCATTTTCCCCCTGCGAACCCAGCTACTCGCGCTGGTAGATCCAGCTTCACTGCTACTTGGCCGCTCGGGCGACCATGCAGCCTCCTGGCCTGGACCCGAGCGTCAACGCGGCTCGCTCTATGAGCGCCGGGTGACCACACCTCTCTTGAATCCGCTCTTCCCTACGACAGCGCTGCTCGTCGGGGAAGGCGAAGGAGTCTTAGCCTGGGCCGTCACCGAGGTCGGTGATATCGTGGTGATACCCGACGAGCAGATTTTATCGAGCAGCAGTGTAGCGATACCTATGCCGGAAAAATATGTCATGGGTCTCTACGCTCCGTCGTCCGGGGAGCGGCGCTACGTGATACTCAATGTTGAGCAGGTGCTTGCCGATATGCTGATGGGGCTCGTTGAAAGGGAGCGGAGTGATGGATGAGCAGGATGCATCGGCCGCGTACATCGCGCAGATGTACGAACTGTTACTGGCTACTCGGCATCATCTCGACACCTTGGGCGGATCCACGTCTCTTGAACAGCGACAGCTTGCGGTCCAGGAGCTAGCTCAACTGGGTACAACTATTGCTAGCCTGAGCGCCCGTCTTCACGCTGAGGATTGCACTCAGGCGGCGGAAGCTTTTGCCGCCTGCTTTGACCTCCGTAACGGTGCAACGGTGAGCAGCCCAACGCTTTTGGCCAATTGTGCGGACCTGCTTACTTACCTGCAGGAACGCCTGGAGGTAATGATCCAGCACCAACACGTGCTCGGGCCAACTGACAACGATAGGCTGACGGTTTCTCGACTGATCCTAACTGTTCAGCAGACGCACGAGCAATCCGGTCGAGTAGAATCTAGTGGTGCGTCATCATTTGGGCTCCATGAAGGCGCTCAGACCGGCTCCCAGCTGACTGCCGAGGAACGTGCTTTGCTCCGCTCGTTTCAGACTACGGCGGTGCGTCAGGGAATGCGACATGTATCCCCAGATTCCGGAGGTGCGCCATCCATCCAGCCGGCTGCCCAGCCAGGCGCATCACCAGAAGCAGCCAGTATTATGGCGCGGGCGGCGTCTACCGTGACTGCTGAGGAGTTAGACCATATTCCCGCCGAGATGAAACGCTACTTTGTGGTCGAGACCAGAGAGGACATCCAGGATCTAAGACGGATGGTGCTCAGCTTCGAGCAACCCCCCGGCGAACGGTCTGCCCTCTCCGAAATGGGACGGCTGGTGCATAAAATCAAAGGAGCAGCCTCTACACTGGGATTTGATGTGCTGGCCTCGCTTGCACTCATCTTCGAAGATGTGATTCGGGCCCTGCAGTCACCTACCGTAGACGCCGTGCCGGACGCCGTAGGAACGTTGACCGCTCTGTTAGCTCTTTTTGAGGCCGCGCTCGAAGCAACGGCTAGACAGACCTCCGACTCCGTATTGGTGGACTTGATAGATCGGGCCGAAACCGCGCGAGATGGGCTACTATCCCGATTATCCGTGGGACCGGCCGGGCTGCGCGGTCGGTTGTCTGAGACCCCGCCGGACTCTGCAGATACCTTGGGGCCGGTTGCTGCTGGAGCCGCTTCTGCACAAGGTGATTCTGGAGAACCACATCCACGTGCCAACGAAATAGAGCCCTTGCTGCGCGTCGAGGTTGGGCGCCTAGATAAGCTGATGACGCGCGTCAACGCTCTGGTCCTTAATCGGGCAAGCTTCATGCAGATGCGCGACGATATTTTAAAGCTACAGGTTGAACTCGATCAGGCTCTGGGAAGACTTACCACTATCAGCCAGCGAGTTACCGACCGGCCCTCCCATGATGTATCTCATGTATCTATGCCGCTTCCCGGCTCAAGTTCTAATAGCCACAAAGCACCGCTATCGGTGCCTCTCTCGCCCATATCGCCAATCTCCGATCAGGCTTGGGATGAGCTCCAGTTGGAGAGACTTACCGAGCTCGACCAGGCGTTACGTCAGCTCAGCGAGGTAGTGGCTGACACGACCTCGGCCAGCAAATATCTGCGCTTCGCTCTCACCCGTCTCGACCAGATTGGAGACGAACAGGCCACGATCACCCATGACATTCAGCGAGATGTCATTCAGATCCGTCTGGTGCGTCTCGAAGACTTGATGCCTCGCATGCAACTCGAGGCGCGCCGGCTGGCCAATTCGCTTGGGAAAGTGATTGCCTTCACAGTTCGAGGCCAGATGACCGAAATAGACCGCAACATTAGCGAGGCGCTTGCCGAACCTCTGATTCAGCTGGTACGTAACGCGGTAGTTCATGGCATTGAGTCTCGTGAAGAAAGAGTGGAGCAAGGCAAGCTTGAGACTGGCAGCATCTGGATTCATGCCTATTACGTGGGCAGCGAAGTAGTGATTGAGGTTGGCGACGACGGCCGAGGCGTGAATCCGTATCGTCTTGCCGCGTCCGCAGTGGCCATGGGTATCCTGAACGCCGAATCAGCGCGAACTATGGCTTTTAGCGAAGCGCTGGATATGATGTTTCTGCCTGGCATAACTACCTTCCAGGAAGCACAGATAGTAGCCGGACGCGGAATCGGGCTTGACGAGGTGCGGACGGCTATCGGACGCCTAAAGGGCACCATTCAGGTAAGAAGTGAAGTAGGAAAAGGCAGCGTCTTCCGTATTCGTGTACCTATCTCACTAAGTATTGTACGGTCGCTGAGTGTACAGGTAGCGGGCCAACCGTTTGCGGTACCGTTCTCTTCGGTGTTACAGATGGCCTCAGTGGCCGAGAGCGATCTATTGCCAGTGCGGGGCACCGAACTTGACATGGCCAGCGGCTCGTCTGCTCGTGGTTCACAGCGGCTACGAGTGCGCGTGGCGCCTGCCGCACCAAATCTGGGAGAGATACTATCCCAGGATACCGCTGGCAACTATCCTCCGGCTGAGGATGTCTATGAAGAGATCCCAGCGCTGCGACTTGCCGATTTGCTCGGGTTCGAAGCACCGGTTCCGTCGACGCAGTTAGCTTTGATAGTTGAGGCAGGTAGGCGTCGCGCCGCCCTACTGGTAGATCAGGTTGCCGGTGATGATGAGGCCGTCGTACAGACGCTTCCCTCCCACCTACGTCGCCGGTCAATACGTGGTGCCACCGTCACTCCAGATGGTGTCGTCCAGTTGTTGATCGACCTACCGGAACTACTGCAGGGTGCCCTGGACAGCGGCGAGAAACTGCCGCCTCCGCGAAAGAAGCGGTCTCCGCAGTCCCCAGCTAGCGAGGCGCCAAAAGTGCTGATTGTAGACGATTCGATGTCGATACGCGGCGCGCTAGAACTTGCTCTCTCAAGGGCAGGCTTTGATGTGACGCTGGCTCGTGACGGCATAGAGGCATTTGAGATGATGCTGGCATCGGTTCCCCGAGTCATGGTGCTTGACATTGAGATGCCTCGACTTGACGGCTTTGAATTACTCTCAGTCATGCGCGATACTCCACAGTTCGCAGAAGTACGTGTGGTAATGCTTACTTCGCGCGCGGCGGAAAAGCACCGTGAGCAGGCTATGAAACTTGGGGCATCTGCCTATTTGATAAAACCCTGCCCGCAGGAGACCTTAATCGAAACCGTCCGCGCGCAACTCTCTCTAGAGGCCAGCACTAATTTCAACCATGGTTGATTGCTACCCCAACTCCACGCAGCAAAGGGAACTGGTCGTAGTTCACTGCTGACGGTGTCTTGGCATATCCTCTGCTATGTTAGAGCGAGTCATACTAAGTTTGCCTGGGGTGTTGTCATGTGCTCATAGGGCAACAGTGCTTGAGATGTACCGAGAACGCCCAGCAGTCCTTTGTCAAACCACTTCCAGCAGTACATCGGCCAGTTCTTTTGGCATCGTGATCATGGCATCGTGGCCCGTTGGTAGCTGCCGCAGACGCCATCCCGCCTCACGTGGAGGAAGGTTTCTCGGCGCCAATATCTGAGCCACTATGGGCAATATGGGTTGCATGAGTAAGAAGAAGAAGCCACTGCCGGTGCAGTCAATGTGCGTCCGGGGTTTCGTTGACACGATGGCGGGATTCTTCAGATGAAGCGGTTGCTCCAACGTCTTCAGGGGTTGTGGCGTCACCGATCTGAGCAC
>JBKQTH010000461.1:0-19185 GCA_052143275.1 Ktedonobacterales bacterium
TGTTTCTTGAGCGCGCACCTGCGGAAGAAGTTTTTGAACGCGGCATCCAGGTTCCACAGGGCTTCCTGGGGGGCACATTTGGACACGGTGTACATCCAGGGCACGTCCGTCTTCTTGAGGGCGTTGAGCTCACGGTGCAGCTCGATGGCGGTGGGGCTCCTCTTGCTCGCTTTATAGCGCTCCTGCTTGACCCGGAGCCCCCAGTTGTAGGCCCAGCGCGCGGCACCAGCATGCTGGCGGCAGGCCGTGACCTGTCGATCGTTCAGAGCCAGTTCCGTTTTGTACGCCCGCTGTACCAGCATCCCGCACCTGCCTGTCAGTCCCCGGCCGCCCTGCCGAGAGGGAAGCCTTCACTCCTCGATTGTTAGAACACGTGTATCATATCCTGCTGCTGCGGTCAAGGAGAACAGACGGATACACATGGGCACACATGGGGATATGCTCTGCAACTACTCATAACCCTGCGCCTCGTTGTCCACACCAGCTTATACTGTCCGTAGCACAGGTAGGCGGAGTGAGATAAACGAGGAGGGCTGATATGAGTGAAAAGTCTGGGCAAAGCGAGCAGGAGCAGCTACAAATTCAAACACCAGCATTGGGCAATAGGTGGGGCGACCCGATCAGTGCAGAGCGCCGGGCCGAGCTTCAGGGGTACCTAGACCGGTGGGAGGCAGTGACTGACCACGGAGCGCGAAAGGGACCATTCGCTGAAGTAGAGCTTACAGGAGCGGACGTGCACTGGCTAGCAGAGCAGTCGGGACCCGACGAGAATAGCCATGTGGCAAATCTGCATCTACAGTACGCCAACCTCTTCCGTGCCCACCTGGTGGGCGCCAACCTCCGCGAGGCCCATCTAGACGGTGCCCGCCTAACACAAGCCCACCTGGAGCATGCCAACCTCTCCGAGGCTCACCTGGAGCACGCCAACCTCAGGGGGGCCAGGTTAGAGGGTGCCTTCCTCATCGGGGCTCACCTGGAGCACGCCGACCTCTCTGGGGCTCATCTGGAGCACGCCAACCTCCGTGCGGCGTGGTTCGACAAAGCCTCACACCTTTACGGTGCCATCCTTACAGGCGCGAGCCTCGAGCAAGTCAGCTTTGACCAGACGAATCTGACCGTGGTGGACTGGGGCCCTGTGAATATTTTGGGCGATGAAACGACCGCCTGCACTGGCACGGATGTCAATGAGAAGCCAAAAGACCGGGCTACCCGGTTGAAAGAGTACAAGGCGGCTGTACGAGCCAATCGCCTGCTGGCCGTCGCCCTCCGGAACCAAGGCATGAACGAGGATGCTGATCGTTTTGCCTACCGCGCCCAACTTCTCCAGCAACAGGTGCTCCGGCGGCAGCATAAGTACGGCGCCTACTTCTTCTCACGTCTTATTGATGGCCTAGCTGGGTACGGATACAAGCCTGTACGCAGCCTCATCGTCTACCTCTTCGTAGTGTTCGTCTTTGCCGCTGCCTACTATCTGCTCGGACCAGTGAGTGGGCATCCCTTCTATCCCGATGGTGCACTCATCTTCAGCCTTACGTCGTTCCACGGGCGCGGATTCTTTCCTGGCGGGCTGAATCTGGAAAGCTGGATTGCTCGCTTGGCCGCAATTGAGGCGGTTACTGGCCTCCTCATAGAAATTAGCTTCATTGCCACCTTCACCCAGCGCTTCTTCGGACGGTGAGCCCGACCTGGTAAAGAACTCTTCGTTAACGCAGTGAGGGTAGCGGGAGGAACTCGTATGGAAGGCTGTCGTGCGGGCCAGCCAACGGGACGAAGCGGCGATCACGCGCTGGCAAGACGACCGGTGGAGACAGAGAAATCAGCGAGCCTCGCAAGAAGAGTGGTGAACCTTAGCCGTGTTGGTACGGCTTCTGCGTCCTCGCCGGAGGGGTCGGCAGTGCACATCGGGGAGGAGTTCAAGCACCCATGACAGATGCAGATCGTCGGGCCGCCATCGAGCGGCATTGGGCCGCATCGCAGGCGGGGGACGAGGCCGCGGAGCATGCGATCTACGCCGATGATGCGGTCCTCGAGTATCCACAATCGGGCGAGCGGTTCCGCGGGCGACGCAACATCCAGGGCCAGCGTGGCCACCATCCGGCACGGCGGGAGTTCGTCGTCCAGCGCGTGCGCGGCAGCGGCGATCTGTGGATCACCGAACTGGTCATCACCTACGACGGGAAACCGTACGACACCGTGAGCATCATGGAGTTTCGCGAGGACCACGTCGTGCTCGAGACGCAGTACTTCGCCGAGCCCTTTGAAGCCGCCGCCTGGCGGGCGCAGTGGGCCGAGTCGGGGCAACGGGCGTGAGGAGCGACCGCATCGCTCCAGCTTACTGAGGTCACTGTAGAAGGCGCAGGACACCCAAGCGCTTGGGGTGCGGCCGGCCCCCCGCTCATGCGAAGTGTAGCCGCGTGCCGACGCTGCTCTGGATGTAGGCGCCGGGCAGCTGGCGCGCCAGCTCGTGGGTCGCCTTCCAGCCTGTGCAAGTGGCCGGGGACGACCACGCTGGGCGCAATGGTGGCCAGCTCCGCGAGCGTACGCGGGATCAAGGGTTCCATCAGCCCGCCGGTCAGGTGCATGCCGCCGACGAGGCCGTAGACCTGCTCGATGCCTGTGATGTGGCGCGCGTGCAGGAGGACGTTGATGACTCCGGAGTGGCTACAGCTCGTCAGCACGAGCAGCCCCTTCCCTTTGACGTGGCAAACCACCGCCTGGTCGTCCCAGACCCAGACATCCGGCTCCCACGCGCCCTGTGCGGTGCGCGCCTGTTGGAGAGGGAACCCCGGCTCGAAGTCCGTCACCCGCTCGACCTGCCCCGTGATAAGCACCGTGCCGTCCAGCAACAGCGAGGGGCCGCGCTCCAAGGTGATCTCGACGCCCTCGCGGTCCAGATCGTTATAACTGGGGGGTGGCAGGTGCATCTCGACGCCGGTGGGAAAGACGATCTTGCGTTCGCGCCAGACGTCCGGGTGCAACACGAGCGGCATACCGCGCCGCCCGATGCGCCGGAACATCCCTTCCAGCCCCCCCGTGGTGATCGACGTGACCGTGGGAGAGCGCGACGGCGCGCAGGTCGCCCGCTGAGAGCCCCAGCACGTCCATGTTGTACTGCACGGTATCGCGTCCCAGTCCGGCGTCGTAGAGGATGGAGGCCTCTCGCCGTCCCGCCGTCCCTGATTCCCATGGCCACATCGAGCGGCGCGACTATGAGTACATTCGTCAGGGAACGGCCAATCTGTTCGTCGTGGTGGAGCCCCTGGTCGGCTGGCGGCACATTACCCCGACGACCCGCCGCACCCAGCAGGACTACGCCTACCAGTTGCAGTGGCTGGCTGACACCGTCTACCCCCACGCGCAGATACTGCGGCTGGTCGAGGACAACCTCAACATTCATGGGCCGGCAGCTCTGTATGCCACCTTCCCTGCGGCTGAGGCGCACCGGTTGCGG
The DNA here is from genome assembly GCA_052143275.1 of Ktedonobacterales bacterium. Classification (GTDB taxonomy): domain Bacteria; phylum Chloroflexota; class Ktedonobacteria; order Ktedonobacterales; family JADMIN01; genus JAJPKE01. The sequence goes on from JBKQTH010000461.1 coordinate 3,452, forward strand.
CAGCGCTTCGAGTTCCATGCCACTCCCAAGCACGGGAGCTGGCTGAATATGGCTGAGACCCTGATCAGCATCGTCCGAGCGCAACTGCCTCTCGCAGCCCGTGCCCGACCTGCAGACGTTGTACCGCCGAGTCGGCGCGCTCGAAGCCGAGCGCAATGCCCAACGCTGCACCATCCACTGGCAATTCACGACTGGCGACGCCCGCACCAAATTACACGATCTCTACCATCCCGTTCAAACTCCTATGGACTACGTACCAACGCTTGCTCATCCTCCAAAGCTGTGCACCATCACGCCGGCTTCTCAGCCGTGATGAACAGGTGCTCTTGCACGGTCGTGACCACTTCTGGCAGATCTCGCTCCGCGCGTTCTATCCCTTCGCGATACTCTTCCTCATCCAGCAGGGCGAACGTCGAGGAAGGACGCTCGCGAATGTAGTGCATCGCTGCCTCTTTGCTGAAGGTGAGAGGAATGCTCAGAGGAGTGCACGACGCTAGGAGGAACCCAGCAGATGCCAGTTCCTTCTCGAGCGCCTCTTGGCGGGGAAAGCGGCCCTGCTCAATCTGCTGGTACGAGGGGAACAAGAGGGCCAACCAGTACGTTTCGAACGAGGCCCAATCTGCGGTCATGATCGTCACGCGACCACTGGGCTTGAGTACGCGCCAGATTTCCCGCAAGACCACGGGGCGATTGAGCAGGTGGACCACCATCGTCAGATAGACACGCTCGAAGAACGCCTCTGAAAACGGAAGGGCTTCGGCGGTCGCCTGCTGCAACGTGACTGTTGGGGGCACCTGGGCGCGTGCCACGTCCAGCATCGCTGCCGAGGCATCAACTCCCCATCCCTGAATCTGGTAGCGGCGTACCAGACTCGAGAGCATACGGCCGGTGCCGCAGCCAATATCGAGCACCTTGCGTCCCCACAGATCGCCTGCTTCGACCAGCGTTTCCACCTGGGGAGTCAGCACGTCATCGGGCAAGCGTAATTCGTCATAGTGGGGGGCTATTTGCCCGAAATGCTGTCTCAATGCTTCGCTGGACATAGATAACCTCTTCCCCTCTCGTGCGAGAGCGGCACCAGTCGGGGCCGGCGCATCATCTCCGATGGGCGGGACTGGTAGGGTATGCACGGCACTCTACATGGCAACCCTGACTGCCTTTCGGTACCATCTCGCAATCGCAGCATTCTATGCGCATTTGTATGCCACAGGCAAGCCCATGAACGTAGCTCTGACCGCCTGCCTGCATAAGCTGCTCACTATTTCTCAACGCCATCGTGCGCCAGGGATCTCCTTGGTCTGTTCAAGCAACCCTTGACAGTCAAGACAATTGCTTTCACATCAAACTGGACTAAGTACTAAGTACAATCAGATAAAGAATTCAGGGTGCAGGTGCAAGTTGCCACGAAAAATGACCACTTTGTGCCACAGGTTTGGCCGCGACTCATCGTTGTGAACGTTAGAGAGCTACAGCTGTAGCGGTCCACAATTGCAAGCAATCGCAACCCCACAACTCCTGCTGGAATCGACAGACTGCAGGGACGTTGCATCTGTGACTAAGCCACAGACAACCCCGAACTATCCTGTCGAGCTATGCCTCTAGACGCGTTCTCCGCTCACGATAACGTAGCGGTGTAGCTGAGCGGTACGTCTCTCGCGTGTAAGAGACATGAGATCGACACGCGCTGTCGGCGCGAATGAGTGTGCAAATAGCGCGTCAGATCGAGGAGGCAGCACATGGTAGCGATGTCGCGATCAGGGCACGGGAAGCAGCTCCGTAAAAAGCATCTGGTCGGTAGCCTGCCGACAATCATGATCTCGGCAGCTATGGTCGTCATGGTCCTGATGGTAGCGGGCTGCGGACGGACGATGCTGGCCGGTACTTCGGGAGCGCACGCGACCGTCACGCCGACCAGTCCCATTCTGCCTGGGACAGCGCTTCCCTGGGCGGCTGGTATCCTACCGTCTGGTTATGCCATGTTTAGTGGTTTTAACAATTATCAGGACGACGACCAGGGTGGGACGTTTTACATCGCTCCCAGTGACGGCAACATCGCCTATTCATGTATGGCACCCGCATCAATAGCGGTAGGACCAGGTATCTGGGTGACCCACGACCGTGCCCAGCACTGGACGCAGGTTGCCTCTCTTCCTTCGGTTGCTCACCAGCTGAACATCTTGAACATCTGCGACCTCATCCCTGACGCCGTAGACCCGTCCATTGTGGTGGCCTCCGTCTCCTGGGCACGGCCCAAAGACCTTATGGGGGAAGAGCCTCAGATGGCGTTCACGGAGTTTAGGGACTTCATCACCTTTGACGGCGGGGCCCACTGGCAACCCCTCCCTGGTTCCGAGCCGATCCTGCTGCAGTGGCTGGCCACCTATCACGGCACCTCGCTGGCCATTGTGGAGCAGAGCTCAGGAGACGTCAGTCTGGAGATGAGCACGGATCAGATGCAGACCTGGCGCGAGCTTCCTCAGGCTCCAGTTGGGCAGGTGTGGATCAATCCAGCGACCGGCGATCTGCTCGTGCTGGGTGTGAATGGCCGCAACCAGTGGCAGCTCTACGCATCCAGTGACCTGGGCCAGCACTGGAACCCGGTCCCGATGCCCAACACCTTGACTGAGAACCCGCTCATCTCGCCGCCGGTGGCAGGTGAGCCCTGGCGCATGTGCGCCACCGCGACGGCATCCATTCCCGCATCTATCGCATCGATTTCAACACCAGTGGCGGGCACGTCTGACGAAGGAGCGGTCATGTGCAGCATGGACGGTGGAAAGACCTGGACCGAGCGGCCAAACCTGATCACCACCTTTGACAATATCGACAAAGGCACCTTCCCCCAGCCGGTCGAGGAGGTGGCCGTCGGCGCGGATGGCAGTCTGTATGCTGAGTTGCTGCCCGTGCCGGCGGCCTATTCCTCCCTGGGGATTCCCGCCGGGATCTACCGGCTGGCGCCCCAGGCCACTCGCTGGCAGCTCCTCGGCTTGCCGCCCCATGATGCGGTGGACACGGCGAACATACCTGGAGGCGGGATGCTCTGGGCCGGGAACGGCTCACTTGGCTCGCCGGGGGTGGGGCCGTTCCCGGCTGCCCCCGTGTAGCAGCAAGCGCGAGCTGTGCCTCCGCCAGTTGCGATGTCGTTACATAGAGTGTCACATCTGTTGCTTATGAGCGCTAGAGCGGACTGGCTTGTTCAGGAATGGTCGACGCTAGCGGGCCGGCGCGAATGCCGTGCAGGTCTTGCGGACCCCATGAGTGAGGCCGTTACGCTGGCGCGTTGGACGAGCAGCGGCCAAACATGTGGCACGGAGCGGCTCTTTATTGTGGCAAAGAGCAGCAGGGTATACTGGTGGGAAGGAGGGAGCCATGAAGCCACTCGAAATGCCGGCGTTGACGGCAGAGCAAGTCGACGTGGTGGCAAAGCTCTACCGGACCACCCATCATGTGCGGCTGCGCACGCGGGCCTAGATGGTGCTGCTGGCTCAAACGCTACAGCGCGCACGGGATCGAGGGACTGCAGGATCAGTGGGTAGGCGGAGCTCCTGCCAAAGTGACCCCGGCCTACCAGGAGCAGTTGCTGCAGCTGGTGAGACGGCGGCCGCGTAGCCTGGAGCTGCCCTATTCCACGTGGACGCTGCAACGACTGGCGGACGAGATGGCGGAGCAGACGGGGATCTGGGTGCGGAAAGAAACGGTGCGCGTCCATCTCAAAGCAGCCGAGATCGTGCTGAGTCGGCCCCAACATACCATCAGCAGCCCGGACCCCGAGTATGTAGTAAAAAAAAGACGATTGAAGACGCCCGTGACGACCTGAACGCCGGGGATGTGTTCTATTACACGGATGAGTTCAATCTCAGTTGGTTCCCTACGCTGCGGGCCATGTGGAGCCCCAAGGGACAGCAAGTCATGATCCCCACACCCGCTCAGCCGACCAAGCACTACGGCATTGGCGCTGTCGACTATTACACGGGGGAAACGGTGGTCCTCTTGAAGCGGCACAAGCGCCGCAAAGAGATCGCCGTGCGGGCAGCGGCGGGGCGGCTGGTGTTATTGTACCTCCCAACCTACAGTCCCTGGCTCAACCCCATTGAAATGCTCTGGCGTCAGTTCCGCCGGGAGGTCACCCATAATGAACTCTTCCAGACGGTGAAGAGCCTGCTCGCGGCAGCCCGAAACTTCTTTGATCGCTATAATCAGGAGCCATGTCGTACCCTCTCGGTGATTGGCTCTCATGCTCAAAACGTCATCTGATTGTACTTAGTTTGCTCAAAAGAACTCCTGCTGGCATACCAGGTGTTTATCTGCTTGCATGATACGTCGTCATGGAGCCGGGCCGTTAAGGCCCGCGCCGTGAGTCTATTGCTCGCACACTCCCTGGGCCGTTGCATGCTGTTCCACGTGGAACCAGAGAAGAGCAGACGGCAAACCCATTCTGCCTCTGTGCTAGGAAGCCCTCGCTAGCCGAGCACACTTGGTACGTTCCTCCGCTGATCCACCGTAATCTGCTATAAGCTACTTCCGGATTTTAAGGCGTATGAGATCACCTGGTAGCATCATTACACGGTTCGCCAATTATATCAACAACGCACTGACAACAATGCTAGTAACCGGCTCCGTGTCTCACGGCCACAACTACGGCGTTGAGCCTTCCTCAGGCGTTGATGTGCACCTCTTCCTTACGCCCAAGACTATAGCTTCACTCAGCTGTTTAGGTTTGTTGACATTAATTCTTTTCTTTTCACGTCTGTTATGATAAGATTTCACTGCCTTCTTGTCAACTACATAATCGAAAAAGAATAGCCAGCCGGTTATTGACGAAGCCCCATCGTATGGCGGTCCAAGACACCGAGTTGTCATGCCGCCAACAGGGGTTCGATTCCACAGGGCGCTTCGCTCCAAAGACCGGTGAAACTCCCTGCGACGCCTGAGCGCATGAAACGCTGGTCGCTGCTCTCAGATCGCCAGCGCAATCATCTCGTTTAGCGGAATACGGCTGCACGCGAGACTGTTCCATTAAGGTATGCACAAGAGATACAAATTCAGTCATTAATCGATTGACTGTGTACATATAGCGGGATAGACTGACTGCTAATGTGTTCAGCCAATTCAGCAAGCGATCGCTGCGTATGTGCAGGGGCGGTCCGAGTTGCACTGACCCCTAGCACGAAGGCGAAGGCGGCTTGCGGTTCAGATTGAGATTCCGAAAGGACGGTAGCGCCAATGATCTCCCCACGTGGATTGATGCACCGGCTCACACGTTCCACCTCCGCCGTCTCGATATTACTGTTCGTAGGCATGTGCGTCATGCTCTTTCCGTGGCAGCGAAAGAGTAATGAGAACGTGAACCTGGCGAAGAGCGAGGCTGAGAAGGCTAGGAAGGCAGCAATGGAGGCTGAAGAGGCAGCAGCCAAAGCGGTGGCGAAGGCGGCTGACGCGGAGAGAGGGGCAACCGAGGCAGAGGAGAGGGCAGCTGAGGCGGAGGCGGCAGCAGGTGCAGCCATCGAGGCGGCGAATCGGTGGATACAAGCCGAGGCAGCCCGGGATCAAGCACAGCAAAATCTTGATCAGTTCGTTAGCGCAAAAGCGCCAAGCGTTATTGGTCGGCCCACAGTTGATCAACTAGTGCAGCGGCTGGCAGAACAACGTGATGCCGCTTCTGTAGCTCAGATAAGCGCTCACTCCGACGCACGCAAAGCGGAGACAGCAGCAAAGCAGCTGGTGAAAATTGCGGATACCATAGCGGACTACGCGCGTGCGGCAGAGAGTCATGCGGCTGAGGCAAAAAACAAGGCCAACGTAGCGGAGACCTATGCAGCAGTGGCAGAGAGATACGCAACCGCGGCCAAGATGAAGTCGCAGGGGGAGACGGCGTCACTGGCTAAGAGGGCCAGCGAAGAGGCGGAGCGAGCACAGAACGCGGCAGAACGAGCACAGAACGCGGCGAAGCTCACAAAGCAGCGCGCGCAGTCTACCGAGGCCAGCGCCAGAGAAGCGATGAATGCATTAGGTGCGCGCGAGCTGGTGAGCTCTGCCAGGAGGGCGGAGGATGACGCAAAGGAGGCTGAGTCAGACGCAGAAGTAGCCGAGACAGATGCAGAAGTGGCCGAGACGGAGGCGCGGACAGCGCAAACCGACGCCCAGAAGGCGGTAGCGGAGGCGGACAAGACTGTTCGGGAGGCAGAGAATCAATAGCGGAACTCGTCTTCTGATAGTTCTCCATGTGGAGAACTTGCTATATTTGGTGGATAATGTGGGGAATCTGCTAGTTATAGCCTGCGCGTGCCCGAGGAGCAGAGAGAAGCTTTCCACTATGCGAGTGCATACTGCTGTGGACGCAATGGGGACGTGGTGGAGAACCGCGCTAAAGTACCCACACGCGTCCACATTCAGTGATTACTTTTCCCGGTCTGGCACGCTCGCTATCCACACCGGATCGAGAGAAGCTCTCGTCCCCAGTGCCTTCGCACGAGCCCAATTTATGGAGTCCCGCGTGCTCCCGAGCTCGCGGCGAATGTAACTTATCCCTCATATCCACACCTCTATGACTATCTACTACTATCTTATCTTATATTTATCTTATATTTATACATTAGGGGGCGAGAAGACCCACCCCATGCATGGGACCCTGGATGAGAGCCCCTGCCGCTAGGCGCGTCCTTTCCCCGGCACTCCCTGCCCGATCGCCGGATGGTTGCTGCCACATGCTCCGCCCGAGCCGAGGCTGCCCATAGGGTTTTTCCGCTTTGCCTCCTCTCCCCGGTACTTATTCAACAGGTAGGAGACAACCGAGGGGGAGCATTCATGGAAACCGTACGGATCTACCAGCAGTCCTTTGTCAAACAACTTCCACAAGTAAATCGGCCAGTTCTTTTGGCATCGTGATCATCGCATCATGGCCAGTTGGCAACTGTCGCAGACGCCACCCCGCTTCCGTTGGAGGAAGTGCCCTCGGCGCCAGGATATGTCGCATGAGTGAGAAGACGAAACCACTGCCAGTGCAGTCAATGTGCGTCCGAGGTTTCGTGGACACGATAGCTGGATTCTTCAGATGAAGACGTTGCTCGAACGTCTTCAAGGGTTGTGGCGTCACCGATCTGCGCACCCAGCTTCGATCTGGCTCTGTAGTCACCCCGTAGGTGCCTTGAGGAGCGATTCTCCAGCCATCATCCTGGATCTGGGCTTGTATGCGGAGCAGACGGATGACCATCGGCGAGACATCGGCCACTGATTCGCCATCACGGGGCACGAAGGTATCCAGATAGACCAGGTGAGCAATGCGCTCGGGCACCTGATCAACCACGCCGGTGATGACCATCCCGCCATAACTGTGACCCACCAGGATGACCCCATGCAGATGCTTTTCCTCCAGCAAGCCGACGATATCCTGGATATGGGTATCTAATCCGACCTCGGGTGAAAGCTCGGAGGCACGCTCAGCCAGGCCCGTAAGGGTGGGGGCATACACCTCATGGCCAGCAGCTTCTAAGAACGGGATGACCTTCTGCCAGCACCACCCCCCATGCCATCCACCATGCACCAGTACAAATGTGGCCACGCTCGCCTCCTTTTTCACTGATGGGATGTGGTACCAAGTTGCCTGGGTTGGTGTCATGTGCTCAGGGGCAAGGGTGCTTGAAATCAGGGCTGCTGTCCATGATACGACAACTACCGAGACAGATTTGGTATGACATGTCGGGGCAGGGGCAAGCAGTGGACTACCCGAGCTGAGTTGGAATCACTCCCAACTGCTGCATGAGGCCGAGATTGTCAAAGTAGACCCAGCTTTCGATGACCTTGCCATGCGCCCAGTGGCTGATGGTGACCCCTGAGATGGTCGTCGATTTACCGGTGGGGGCGATCCCCGCCAGCATGCCCTGGTGAGTGCCTCGTGCGGTCCATTGGACGACGCACTGATGCCCCATGGCGAGTTGCTCCTCCATGGTGAACTGCAGGTCGGGGAAGGCTATGAAATAGCCCGAGAAGTACTGCTTGAACGCCTCCAGCCCCTGCGTGGTTCCGGTGGGGCTGTGGCTCACGAAGTCAGGAGCCATGAGTTCATCAGAGATCGCCAGGTTCTTGCGGTTCACCTCTTCAAAGAAACGACGGTCTTGGAACATTTGCTCGTCAACGGACATGAGGTGTGCTCCTTTCGGATCATGCAGCACAACAGCGAACTATGCAATGATCAACCAACCCAGTTCAGTATACCCCGAGGTGGAGGCCCGCCACCAAGGGAGGTCGTCTGCCGTTTTCGCCGCCTGGCCATGGGCCAGCACGAACAGAGGATCTGCCACCAGGTGTGTTCGTGGTTGGTCTTTGGCTGCACGATATCGCCCTTCGAGTTCGTCGGTGGTCAAATGCGGTAGAAGATCCGTGTGTCGTGACATGGCCACATTCTACAATACCCCTGGCGTAAACCGTATGACCCGCTGTTCATTTCACGCTATACTTCAGAAGCAGCTTAAGTACGCATTTCACGAACTCTACACAAGGGCAAGAGCATGCAGCACTATCACCCGATCACAGACGTTTGGACACGATTCCGTCAGATCCTTGCCGGAGATGCACCACACATGCTCAAACAGATCCGTCCACCAGCCACGATAGAGGGGATTCAGGAGGCGGAGCAGCGATTGCACTGCGCGATACCGGATGAACTGCAGCACCTGTATCTCCTTGCGGATGGATTTGTCGAAGGAGCGTTTCTGCTGCGAGATACGTATCGTCTGCTGCCACTAAGCGAAATGGTCGATGCAACTTTGGCGCTGGTTGGTACCCCCATCATTTTCGATGTGTTGAGCGGTGAAGTGTCCCTCTCCAATAAGGTGGTACGGCTGGTGTTTGCCCATGCCAAAGCAGATGATCCAGACGTTGCGCAGATCACTTTGCGCCTTTGGCCCAAAAAGAAACCAAGCGTCGAGCTGTGGTATCGGGAAGGGGGCCTCCACACCTTTGAGGAAGTCGTCGATTGGCAAGAAAGCGTGACGGAGTGGATCGGGGAATGTCTGGAGTACTACGGCTCATGATCCATTCTCCGAGAATCTCGTCAGCAGGCCAGGGGCTTAGGGTCGGTTGGCTGGAATGAAGCCGGTATCCATTCACATCCATCTGATCGTCGGCTGCCCAGGCTGCTGGGAGAGGCGTTCACTCGACGCTCCTGGTGCCTTGCCATGGGGTCAGTAGATCCATGGAATCAAGATTTTCAGGCCATCCACCGTGCTATACTGGGGCGAGACACCTCCGAAGCTACCTGTTATGGTAACTCATTCCTGTATATGTGCTGCTGTATTAAGCGGCACCCTGCATTCCACCAGAAGACATGATTTGTCCCGCGCAGAAGGGAAGAGCTATGGAGACGTCGTCATCCTCAATTCATCCTCTGGTGATTGTCAACCCGGCGGCCAATCGCGGCAAGATGGCTCCCTATAGGGAGTTGGTATTCAGCCGTGCGAAACGCGAACAGGCAGAATACGTGGAAACGAAGAGGCAGGGAGAGGCGCGAGAACTTGCCGGGCGTGCCGCCGACGAGGGCCGCCCTGTTGTCATCGTGGGTGGGGATGGCTCGATCCATGAAGTCGTCAACGGCATCCTGCGAGCTGGGAGGCGTGTGCCGTTGGGCATTGTGCCGGCGGGCAGCGGCAATGACTATGCCTGGAATACACTCAAGCTGCCGCGCGATCCTGTCCTGGCTATCGAGCGCGCCTTTACCGGACAGCTTACCGATGTTGATGCCGGGATCGTCAATGGGGAATACGTCGCCAACGCCTTCAGCGTCGGACTGGACGCGGATATCGCGGTCGCGGCGGAGCGAATGAAGAAACTCCCACTCATGAGTGGATCGCGTCTATACTACAGTGCGACACTGAAACAGCTTCTGTTTGGTTATCATCACTGCCCATGGCTGGCATTGCGGCTGGATGAGAGTCGGCAAGCTGACGAGCAAGAGATCCGGCGCTATGTAGCACTGGCAGTGACCATCGGCCCCACCTATGGGGCAGGCTTTCGCATTAATCCCACCGCCGATTATAGCGATGGGCTTTTCGATATCTGCACGATACGGTATATGCCCTTGTTGCGTGCGCTGAAGTTGCTGCCGATCGTGCAGAAAGGTGAGCATGGTGGTCTGCCGGAGGCGGCCTTCTATAAGGCAAAGTCGGTGTACATCGAAGCCAGGCAACCAGTCAATGTGCAGATGGATGGTGAGACGGACTGTGCGAGCAGTTACGACGCCAGGATTTTACCGGCGGCGCTATGGGTGCGCGTATGAACGGTGGCGGATGAATCCGGAAGAGCGGTTCAGGTAGTGGTCTGCGTCGGTGGCTGCCCATGTTTGCGCAGCCAGTCGAGAAGCGAACTTACGCGGGCGGTGGCCAGGGCAATACAGCTATCTGCCGCGCCATAATACATGAAGAGGGTGTCACCGTCCTCGCTGATGGTCTGCCCGCAAGGGAAGACAACGTTGTTGACATCACCTTCACGCTCGTAAGGGGCTTCTGGCGCAAAGACCCACTCGTCGCCGCGCAGCAGGCAGCGTTCCGGATGGTCGAGGTCGAAGAGAGCAAGGCCTAACCGGTAGAGCAAGCCTGAGGCGGTAGTCCGTACGCCATGGTAGATCATCAGCCAGCCGTCGGCGGTCTCGATCACGGGACCGCCCAGACCGATCTTGTTGGCATCCCACCAGGCTCCTTTGCGTGCCGCCAGGATCACCTGGTGGTCACCCCAGTGATGCAAGTCCGGCGAGTACGAAATCCAGATGTGGGCGCCGGTATTGTCAACGGGGCGATGAATAAGGGCCCAATTGCCGCCAATTCGGCGTGGCAGGAGCGCCGCATCTTTGTCTTCAGGCGGCATCGTAGCTCCAACTCGCTCGAAGTGAACGAAATCCTCAGTTCGCGCGAGCGATACAACCGGCCCGTCTTCTGAATAGCTGGTATAGGCAATGACGTAGGCCCTAAACTCGGGTACGTAGGTGATACGGGAATCCTCTATGCCCCAGAGCTCTTCAGGATAATGCGCCGGATCCGGAGCAAGCGTTGCTACACGGTCAATTTGCCAACCGTCAATCCCATTCTTAGAGCGTGCGGCGCAGAAATGAGAGAGTCCCCGGCGATCCTCAACGCGGCAGAGCAGCAGGGTTGTGCCGTCGGCAAGGCGTGTCACACCTGGGTTAAACGCCGTGTTGACCGGATACGGCCAGTACGATGCGCCGAGAATAGGGTTCGCGGGATGCCGGTGAAAAAGTACTTCGTGGAGCGGATTCTTGGCTACCATCGCAGCGATCTCCAAACATTAGGGTCTGGCCACTGTGCCAAACAACGTGATTCATGGTTATCACCAGCGCCAGGTTGTCATTCCGCCCCGCTCGTAGTGAGGAGTCGCTCCACCTCTTCCGCCGCCACTTCTGCAGTCAATTCCGTCTCCACCAGACGCATCTCCAGCGACGCCAGCAGGAAAGCAAGCGTTGACTCGGCGCCCTGGTTATGATTCACCCAGTTGCGTTGGAGGCCATCATAACACGCACCTGTCGCCTGATCAACCATAGGAATTTGCAGATCATTATGGCCGAGGAACCAATTGAAGACAGGCGTAGCTTGCCTCCGCCAGCTCGCGTCACCAGTGACGCGGTAGGCGTCCAGGCACGCGGCAATGGTCGAGTAGGCTTCGATAGGTTGCTGATCAAACCGAGCCCGGCTCTGGCCCTGGCGATAGAAATCATGACAGCCTATCGGCACGAAATGTCCTATCTGGCCGTACTGCAGGTCCATGAGCCAACGCAACGAGTTTAAGGCAGCTTCGACACAGCTTGTGTCATGTATGGCATGCCCGGTCAAGAGCAAAGCTCTCGAGAGGGTAGCATTGTCGTAGGTTAGGCTAGACTCAAACCAGGGCCAATCGGGTGTGCTGCACTCTTCGTACTGATGCCGCAGCTGCTCTGCCAGATCACTACGGATCTGTTTGACGAGACGATCGCCGCTGAAGTGTTTGAGATACTCATGAATGCCCAGCAGCGTGAACGCCCAAGAGCGTGGAAAGGTAAATTTCTGCGCAGCCTGAAGTCCGCGAGTAAAGAGATCATTCGCCATGCCTACGAACCCTCGATTATCTGACCGGCCTACCACGGTCCCCAGCGCCCACAGGGTCCGGGCGTGGCTATCCTCTGAGCCTTGATCCTCAAGCCAACGCCGATCGTACCCGCAAAAATTTCGGAATCGGCCCAGATCGCTGTTGAATGCGAAGTTAAGAAAGGCCAGATAGCGGGTTGACAGGTCATCCGCAAGCTCATGCGTAGTGCTCTCTACCTGGGCAAGTAAGGTGGTCGCAATCAAGGCACGTGCATTGTCATCCGTCGTGTACCCTTCGTGGTAGTTTGGGATCGAGAATGTCGCGTGCTGTAAAAGGCCAGTGCTGTCCGTCATGCGGCACAAATGCTTGACACTGATTGGGCGGAGCTCCTGTGGTAGCCACTCACGCTGTGGAGTCGCTATAACGGGCGGTGTGATCTGTCGCTCGTCAAACATCGGGCCAAACATCTCAAGGTACTGCTCAGCAACCTGGCTCCATGTCATAGTACGACCCAGCTGGTAGGCGCGTTTGCGCATCGCGTGGCGACCGCCTTCATCGTCTAACAGTTCTATGACCTTCTCCGCGATGGCGGGCGCATCTCGGAACGGCACGAGAACTCCTCGGCCCTCGTCAAGAAGTTCTACCGCATGCCGGTACGGTGTGGAGATGACGGCCTTGCCGGTACCGACGGTATAGGCAAGAGTTCCAGAAACGATCTGCTCTGAGTTCAGATACGGCGTAATGTAAATATCGGCTGCGCCAATGAACTTGAAGAGTTCTTCTAACTGGACAAACTGATTGTAGAAGACCACGTTGGGTTCAATATCGAGCTCCTGGACGAGGTCTTGCAGCATGTGGCGATACGCTTCTCCCTGCTGTCGCAGGACATGTGGGTGTGTCGCGCCAAGAACGATATACATGACATTTGGATACCGCTCAAGTATCGACGGCATTGCCGAAATGACATGTTCGATGCCTTTGTTTGGTGAGAGTAAGCCGAATGTGAGCAGCACCACTTTGCCCTCAGCAGCGAACTGGTCCTTGTAGTAATTTGGATCCACGAACGGTACGTCGGGAATGCCGTGGGGAATGTAGGTGACCTTTGTCGATGGCACCTGGTACACATCGCGCAACAGCACTCGGGCATAGTGATTCATGACTACCATACGCTCGGACAAGTGCGCGATCTCATTCAATACCTGACGCTGGTCATGGTCAGGCTCTGAAAGCACCGTATGAAGTACCGTAATGACAGGCATACGGAGATTGCGGAGCAATTCAAGTATATAGTTGCCGGCGGGACCCCCAAAGATGCCAAACTCGTGCTGGAGCAGGACTAGATCGACATCGTTGCTATTCAAGAACTCGGCGGCCTGCTGATAGGATGTAGCATCTCGCTCAGCGATTTCAAAGCGCACGCCTGTAGGATAGGGATAGCCTTCATCGACATCATTCACTGCGACGGCAAAGACCGTGGCATCCGGAATTTTCGCAGCGAGAGCCTCACACAGATCGGTGGTAAAGGTGGCAATGCCGCACTGACGAGGCAGGTGGGTGCCGACCACAGCGAGCTTTCGAAGCCGAGACTCCGGTGACTTGTGTGACTTGTGTGACTCCTGTGACTCCTGTGACTCTTGCATCTGAACCATTCTGTAGACACCCCTTCTTAATGCTTGTTTGCTTCGAGCCTTCACCGATTGCTACTGTCTCTGGTGCTGTTGCTTTTGCAAGCATGCGAGTGCCAGAACTGAAGCCGGTAGCTTTTCCACCAATGAACTCACTCGGGGATGAGCCTGTTGGCGGGCTGCACTAGAATAACTGTGCGCTTCACACTGCCGATGTAGTAGCATCCCAGCGAACGGCGCGTCATCGCGCAGACTCCATGCGTACGCGTGGTGATCTGCGAAGGAACATCCTCGTGCCTTCGCAACCGTAAAGAGAGGTAGCGGCGCTTCTTCGAAGTCGCGTTATATGGTACTTCCGCGACTTGGCCAATTGCTACCCCTTATCCCAGGCACATATCTGTGCGCTGTTGGGCGTCAGGTGTGACAAGCATCTGGCACTCAGAACATCCGTCCTCATAGAACTGCACAGAGTATACCACCCCTCTCACGTGAGAGGGATTTGCAGCATCTACGCGATGGTCAAATCATGTCGTAGGCGCCGTCCGCTTGCGTCAAATCCCCATAAATTGCGGAAAGAATATCGTCGACATAATGTTAAATATTGCACAGATCTTCCAGTACTTTTTTGTGATCAATCGCCCGCAGTCCTTGAATCATATCACCGCATGCCTGCTTATAGGCCTCAGGTCTTTGTAGACCACAGCTCCCTTGGCCACCTACCGCACATGAGAGGTATCGGCGAAGCTCTATTGCCCTTCTCGAAGGCTAAGAGAGTCCATCGAGCCCTGGGCCATGCTATTCAGTTGGCCCTTCTTCCTTTTGCGAACTGATAGACCCAAAAAGCGCCAGTCAGCGCAAAGAAAACCGCAGCTATGGAGAAGACTAAAGTGCTTTTGCCATCTGTGGCAGCAAAGAATAGCAGAGTAATAACCGTAAGAAACGAGAGGATCGCGACAGCAAGATTGGAAGCTTGAGGCATATTCATAGAACATTCGCGCTGGAGACCTGTCCCCTTTAGGGGATCGGGAGGAAAGCGCGTTCCCCTTTCTCATACGAGTAGCCATCAGCCTGCTGGATGGCGTGACAACATCGATGGTTGATGCCCGCAACGGTCGTACCCCGAGTGGTGATATTGAACGAACCGGAGGCGCGTACGGCGACCCTCCCGGTGTAGGTCCCGACCTTCGTCCCAGCCCTCACCACGGCGCGCACCAGATCACCAGTCACAAACCCCTGGACGCGGCGGCGACCTTTGGCCGATGTCCGGGGGAAGCCATATTTATCCATCCGGCACATCTGCCGAGACTCCCGCCCCATGGCCTTGATGAGCAGAGGTGAGACGTTGGCAACGCACAGCGTGGCAGGAGTGCTGGCCCCAACGCAGGCGGCATCCAGCCAATGCGTTTTGGGGAGGTGCCACTGGGTGCGATTCCACTTGGTGCGCCCACCGCTTCCCGTTTCCAGCGGGAGACCGAGGCTCCGAAGACGCTGATACAGCGCCCACCGAGTCGTGTTGACTGCCGCAGCATCTTTCAAAGGCGCTTCGGCTTGAGCCTGGACCTCGGCATGGCCAAACTCGGCAGCCGTCTGCATGCCTTTGGCGAGATTGCAGCGTTCACAGGCGAGCGTCAGATTGCTGATGCGATGAGACCCGCCGCGGCTTCTGGGCACAACATGCTCGATCTGCAGCGGTACGCTGGTTGCTCCACAGTAGGCACAGGTCCGATGCCACTTCTCCAAGAGGTATTCCCGCACTTCATAGCCGGCCAGCTCGCCCTGTTGGTACTCCACTCCTCTGATCTCAGGATTCTGCAGCAATTGGGGATCAAACTTCACCAGTTCCAAGGAGACAGTCGATATTGGACAGAGGCGTGCCAGCCGGTTCACCCAGGTGAGCACGTTCTGGACACGACTCTGCAGCGAGGGAGCCAGCCACCCCTCGGCTCTGGTCCGATTGTCATAGCGTGCCGGCCGATAGCGCGTATGCCGCGCGCGACGAGCCTGGCGAACCGCCCGACGTCTGGTCAAGCCATCTCGGACTTG